>CAXBEA010000117.1:0-10405 GCA_963974645.1 uncultured Neptunomonas sp.
TGAGGGGAGCGGTTCATCCCCACGGACGTGGGGAACACGAATAAAACCACCACTACAACAGTTACTACAACGGTTCATCCCCACGGACGTGGGGAACACGCTTCTTTAATTGTGGCTATTCCAACACCTGACGGTTCATCCCCACGGACGTGGGGAACACACTAAACTTACATGATTGTTTTCAAAGAAAAAACAGCACTCTGTAATTTCTACCAGCCTTCCTCGTTGTTAAAGAGCGAAAATTAATCAGTAATCGGTAAAAAAGAAACCAACCGTAGCCCGTCATATTCCACGGGAATACGCCGGTTGTCACCGTAGGTCTGGAAATCAAAACCTGATTCGGTATTTGTGGCCCAGGCCATAACGACGTTGCCCTCTTCGGCGAGCACCGAAATCTGCTCCCAGATCATCTCCCGTACCCTTTTCGACACATCACCGATATAAACGCCGGCACGCACCTCCAGCAACCAGATCGCCAAGCGGCCGCGTAACCGGGGAGGCACATTTTCTGTCACGACGGTAAGCATGCTCATTCAACCACTCCTATGCCCAACATCACCCTGGGATACGGGCTCCGGAATCGCGGGGGGCTGTGCATCCGCTGGCGGCAATGGCGGGGTGATTTCTCCGGCGGCCAGGACTTCCTCGATTAAGGGGATCAAGCGCTTAAGAATTTTATTTTTACGAAACTGTTCACGGCAGGCGATCCGGACCTCCTGATCCGGACGCTGCGGATGTTTAGCCGCGACGCGGAAGGCGATGGGTACGACCGTATCGAATTTAAGGATATCGGCAATATCGTAGACGAAGGACAGCGGCTTACCGCTGTGCAAAAAACCGATCGCAGGCGCATAGCCGGCGGCAAGAATAGCCGCTTCTGTGATGCCGTACAGGCAAGCAGTAGCGGCACTGATGCATTGATTGGTCTTATCCCCCTTGGCCCAGTCCTTAGGATCATAACGACGTCCATGCCACTGTACGCCATACTGTTTTGCTAACAGTTGGTAAGTCTTGCGCACGCGTGCGCCTTCGATACCGCGCAGCTGATCGACGGAACGCCGTTCCGGTGCTGGTTCGCCAAAACGCAGATCAAACATCTTGCGCACCACTTTTAAGCGCAGGTTCTCATCCAGAGCCAGCTTGGCCTGATAGAGCAGTTTGTCAGATCGCGCCCCTCCCGGCTGGCCGCTCGCGTAAAGTCTTACACCCGCCTCGCCAACCCAAACCAATAGAGTACCGACGGTGGCGGCCAGTTTAACCGCCGCATGGGAGACCCGGGTACCCGGCTCCAGCATGATGCAGGCAACGGAACCGACCGGGATATGGGTGCGTACGCCGTTCTTATCGAGCAGCACGAAGGCGCCATCGAGCACATCGACCTGGCCGTACTGAAGAAATATCAGGGAGTTGCGATCTTTCAGTGGAATAGGTTTTAAGGAGATAAAAGGTGCGTCAGACATTCCCTGTCCTCTGGTAATCAGTCAAGTGGTCAAATCAATTGGCGGCGCAGCAAGGCTGAACGCAGGTCACGCCGTTCATCAACAATCATAACGACAAAAACTGTCTGTTCAGCAAAACGGTAGATGATCCGGAATGGTACCTGGTGCAATTGCCGGTAGCGTCGGTTACCCGTTTCCTGCATCTCCCGGGGTACTGCGCCGCGCTCTGGGAAGGCATTTAAGCTCAATATGGCTTGCCGAATTTCATCCAGGATCTGGGCCGCTAATCGCTCATCCTGCTGGGCCAGGTAATAGTCATAGATGCCCTGCAGATCTTTGGTTGCCGAGCGGGTCAGCTTTATCTGGTAGTTCAATCATTACCCCGTCGCTGTTTGACCTGTGCAAAGGCGTCGTCAACGCTGACGATATCGCCGGCGTCGATATCGCTTTCGCTCTGTGCCAGCATTTTTAGCATCGCCAATGTTTCCTGGGTCTGCTCATACTCGGCTATCGACTGCACCACCATCGCTGCCTCGCCGTTCTGGGTAATGATGTACGGCTCCCCGCCACTGCGTAGTTCTGCGATAACTTTCGCCGCATTGGCTTTGAGATAGCTGATCGGTTTGATTTTGCTGGCGAGACTCATAGGAACATCCTGAATAAGGGAAGCTGTAGACAAGACCAAATATAGTCTTAATTTGGTCTTTTCGCGAGCCTGCGAATGGGAATCAAGCACCGCTCACGTCGGATGATCCATTAGAGCCGTCTGATCATCATCAACCCGCAGCCGAAAGCTTTGGCTGGCCCCGTTCCTTTAACTAATAGCCTCTTAAACTTTTCAATATCCACAACAATGATTTCGCCTGACAGATCCAGAGAATTAAACCCGGCGTTACGGTGCTTCTCCGGCAGCAGATGTTTCTGATAAGCCACGGCCTCCAGATCTCCACCAGCGCCAGGCAGCTCGAAGCCATGCCGCTCGCCCTGTTTACGCCACCACTGGTCAACCGTCTGCTGTACCGACGTTTGAATGGCCCACTCGAGCGCTTCGGCGCGGCCCAGGCGCTGTTCAAGCTGTTGCTTGAAGGTGCCATGGCCAATCTGCGCCTTCCAAGCGTCAAGGTGCGTATCGTCGGCATGGTCGAGCAGCAGCCGTTTTTTGACGCTTTTAGTCGAGTTGCTGCTTAAGTCCAAAGTCGCCAATTGCTCGTCTAGCCAGCGACTTTGCGCATCCATGACAATATCGTGCCGCTTACCCTTGCGGGTCACGACGGCATTGACGCGTAACTTGAACGCCAGCCTGTCACCTATCGCTAACTGCGGGTGGTAAGGCTTGCTATCCACCTGAAACAGCGGACTGTCCTGACGTGGTAACTGCTTTGATAGCAGATAGTAGACGGGGTCGGCTTTGCGCCGTCCCGGGTTGCTCAGTTGCTCACCGGCAACCTCGGTACGAAATAGAAAGTCACGCTGCTGCTGATCCCCCTGGCCATCGCTAAACAGCCCCCAAAAAAGCCGATGCAGGCCATAGCCTTGTCGGTCTTTGAGTAGATGCGATAACTGCGTGGCGCCCATCTCGGGACAAAGTCTAACTCGGGATAGGTACATCACACCGCCTCCTTGCTGGCCATCCAGTAAAACTCGTGACGTGGCTGAAACTGCCAGCGGTCCCTCGACAGTGGCTGGTCGTGGCGGCTGAGCTGCTGCACCTGGGCGTACTGAAAGCCCTCGTCCGGTTGGGAAAAAGTCTCCAATTCGCCCTCCCAAAAATAGCGCGCCTGGGTATCCTGCGCCAACCAGCGTTGCTGGGATTCCCACGCCGGCAATTCGGGCAATAAAGCGCCCGGGTCATAGGTATCCAAGGCATGCCGATAGCCAACGGCGTTCAATAACTGTGGGTTTAATGGCGCAGCCAGCGGGCAGGACTTGCGCCCTAGATAAAGATGAAACTGGGGCTGGCGTAGCGCTTGTGCGAGCGCATCCAGCCCCCAAGGGGACGGTTCTAGGGCGCGCACCGCCACCAGCGCCAGGGCATCGGTACGATACTCCCGGCTGGAGAGCACGGTGCCCAACCTCGGCTTGCCCACCACCAACTCGTCACGACGGGTCCGGTAGCGAAACTTGCCTACCGAGTCGGGCGCCTGGGCGGTGTGATAGTCGCGCAACAGCTGACCGGTCGAGACCATCTTGATGGCAAATTGATAGCCTTTGTTGAGCGCCTGCTGTCGCTCGGTATCATCGCGTTTGATCCCCAGGGCAGCCGCCAACAAGCCGAGCAAGGCTGACTTGCTGGGCTTGACCTCGGTATGGCGCGCCTCGCCGACGGCGATCTCCCCCCAGCTGGCCATGGGACCGTAGAGTCGGAACAGTAGATAGTCCATCATCAACTCCTATTCGCAGACAAAGGCCAGCAGTTCTTGCAATGAACCTTCTCCGGTAACGGCATTGAGTGCGCAGCGGCCGTCGGCGCATTCACCGTAGACCCGGTCGAAGTTCTGTTGCTGTTGTTGCAGGGCCTGGATGGCATCGGTGGCAAAATCAGCGCTCAAACGGGGATCGACCGGTTTCAGGAACGCGACAGAGAGGGAGCGGGGCTGCTGCACCCCCATCTCAGCCAGTGCGTAGGAGGCGTAGGCGCGTGAGCCAAAGCTGTTCTGCTTGCCTGCGGGCGCCACCTTCACCGCCGCTTCGGTCAGCGCAGCCAGGGCACGATTGGCCAACGCTTGATCGCCACCCAGGTTGTCGGTCAGCTGGGTCTTGTTGATGCAGATATAGGTGTAGAACAGCCCGGCGGCAAAACCGGTCTCGCCGATATGGGCAGCGCCGGCATCTTCGCTATGGTCGTTAAGATCATCGACGGCGGTAAAGTAATCGTCCTCAATCACTACCGGGTGCACAGAGATGGCATGGGCTACTTGGCAAGCGGCCTCGATATTGAATGCCGGTTTGGATGCCAGCATGCGCCCAAACAAGGCGATATCGACAGCCTGCTCCTCTTTTCTCAGCAGAGCTAGTTCATCTGTCTCTGGCCCGCGTTGCTCGCTAGCTAATAGTGTTACCAACGCGTCGATAGCCTGCTGTTCGGCAGGCGAGATATGCACCAGCTGCTCGATCTCCAGCTCTTTTAGTGGTTTGTTTTTGTCTTTTTTCAAGGCACCAAACTGACCTGCGATCTCCTTGGCCCACTCCAGCGCTTTTTTCTCGGCCACGCCTTGCGCAACCAAGCCCTGATACACCTCCAGGCCCAAACACTTAGTCCGAATACCAACGTGTCCGGACATCGCCGCTTGAAACAGATCCGAGGTGCGCCAGGTGCGCTTCAGGCTCTGCGACGATACCCGTAACCGGTCGACCCCGCCCATCTTGGCGGTTTTGGGGCGGCCCAGGTCATCGCGGTTCAGGTTGGCGGGCGGGTAAGAGGTTAAAATATGCAGTTGGATAAACTGGCTCATGCTGTTCTCCTTAACGGTCAGGCTTTATCTTTAAAGGCGGTGTAGTAATCTCTAGCCCAACGCACGGCAAGGCGTTTGGTCGGCTCGCGATCAACGCTATAGCGGTGTTCCCGCGACCAGTGCAGGACGCCGTCGGCTAGCGATAACAGGTTGACGTTACCACCCAGCAAGGCGACGGCCCGGGTCATGCGGCGGAAAAACTCATCCGGGTCGCGACTCTTCTGCAGCTGCTGAAAGCGCAATTCGCTCATGACCGCCTTGCTGCCACCTTGTTTGGGGGTGGCCAGGGCCTGGGCAAAGGAGATCTTGGGGTTGCTCTCCAATGTCTTGACCCTTGCCAGCAGCCCCGCTACCAGGGCGCTATCGAAGAGGCGGTTTCCTTCTCCCCAGGCAGCGGGCATAAACTGCAGGAAGCTGGCAAACGCCGGCGTCAGCAATACATCCTCGGCTATATCGGCACGACGCAGCACCGCCCGATCGCCTCGGTTGTCATCCAGCCAGTGCCACCAGGCGAGTAATTTCTTGCTTTCATCGGGATCCAGTGCGTAATAAGACATCAAGCAGCCTCCGTGTTTGCCTTCGCGATCTGTTTTAGTGCTTTCAGTGATTTGGCTGTTTCCAGCTTGGCCTCGAGCGTGTTTCTCGCGCCGATTATGCGCTTCATATTCATATCTTCGGCATTGCCCTCCAGCGCCCAGCTATCGAACAGCCCCAACGCACTTTGGCGCATGGTGGTCAGCCAGGCTGCCGCTGTAGCAGCGGGCAGGTGGCGAGTACCGGCAGGGAGTTGCGCCAATGCCTGTAGATGGGAGTAGAAATCGGCCTCGGTACGTTGCCAGAAGGATCGATCTACCAGGCTCATATCGCCTTTCACATCCTTCGGGCGGGAAAACCAGGCGGCCTTGACCTGGCCTCGGAGCAGCGACACCGTTTCTTTGCCGGCATCAATCAGTTGTGCTGCGGCCTCCAGGAAAAAGTGGCGCTGGGCGGCATCCAGAGCAAGCAGTGGCAGTGTGCTCTCGTACCAGCAACGTGCCTTCATGTTGTCCATGTCATAACCGAAGCACCAGAGCCGCGCCAGAGTATCGCCAGATAGTTGATCCGCTCGCTCCTCGTTGAACAACCGCACCACCTGCGCCGCGCGGTCGCCGTTAGACGCATCCTGCCAGGCTAGCCCCAGCCAGTGCCGATAACCCAAGCCACCGGGCTGACCCTTGAGGCTTAACGGTGGCTTTTCATTTTTCAGATCAAACCGATAGGGCGTCAATGGATGCTCCCAGGGGCCTTCATAGTTGGTGCCATAGTTCGTGGTATGAAAATGGCTGACAGCCCTGGTCGTCGATTCCCCACACATCGAGCAGCTTAGCAAATCACACTGTTCAAACTGCAGTCGAATACGCCGCGGCATCCCCCAGTACATCTGCAGCGGATGCACATCATCGGGCAATGTCTGGCTACCACTCTTGTCCGACAGCCGGGTCATTCCCATCCAGGGAAAAACAGCACTGTCATCCGCTGAAGCATCGGCCTCAATGTCCTCCTGAGTCAGCACGTTGGCCCAGAGTTTATGCCACAGGGTGTCGGCCTCGGCCGGGATAACCAATGTGGTCAGCGGACCACCACCACGCAGGCCGACTCGGTGCCCTTGGCCCCCGGAAGGAGCGTTTGTCTGCAGGGTAAAGAGTGCCGTAGCGGCGCAGGAGGGGCAAAATTTCACAGCCTCCCCAGATTTGACGAAGTGGTCGAGATGATCCTTGCAGGTTTTAGCGCCCGGCGCATCGATCAACAAAGAGGCAATCGGCTTGTATTCACTCTCGGGCAGGTCAAAGTCCTGCATAAAAGCCGGACCATCCGGGTTAACCAGTTCAAAGGCCGGGGCGAACGCGACCAGAACCTCCCGCAGTTGTTCCGGTGCTGGCGGCTTCCGCCAATATTCCAGCCACACTTCCTGATCTTCCGGTGCGAAGGTCGTTTGCAGCAGGCCGATCAGAAACTGGTACAGCGCTCCCTGAAAATCGGGGCGAGGGGCGGCCAGCTCCACCGCTGGGTTATCCTTTTCGGCAATCTGCCAGGGAGCGATATGGCAACGGCTGCCATCCTGGCGAATGGCCGGTATCCAGGCATCCTCTAATAAATTCATGCGCTCTCCTTAACCCATTTTGACTACCAGAACGATTGCGAAGACCAAAACCAACGCCACCAATGCACTACCCGTTGGCGAAAATTCATTAAGCGCCCCAACAACCTTCAAAAACACTTTCATCACCACACCTCTAGATCACTAGTGCAGTGAAGAATAGCTCACAATAAATTATTATTCAAAGTATATACGTTTTTTAATAATATCTTCATGTATACTTCCTCATGTTCTCCAATATTCTTTTTGGAGATGAACCGTATATTCGTTTGTTACTGACGAGATACGCCTCTACGTTCCCCGCTTTGGCGGGGATTTTCTTTCCAGATCCCAACCCCCTTCCGGGTGGTACAGCGACGCCAACTCATCGACCAGCGGCAACACCTGACACCAGCGCAAAGCCGGCTCCTCTATTTTTAATCGCTCGATGGCAGCAGCCCAGTGTTCCGGAATCCGCTTCTCGACCGCTATCCACTCGGGCTGCGGCAAGCTTAACTGACTCAAGGCCCAGGGGTGGCGCTCAACCTCGGCGTAGGGAACCAGCACACCGTCCTTCATTCGCGCCAATGCCAGAGTGGCACTCTCAGCACTCAGGCGGGTGGGGATATTGACCTCCTCGCTCCAATCGCCCGACTGCCCTGTATACCCCTTGCTGAGCTTCAACCGATTAAACTCCCCCATCCCCTGCTGACTGCGGCGAGAACCCTGGGCCCGCCAGGATGCGTCTTGCAGCGGATCGGGAACCCGCTCTTGGGCCTCGTCGCCATAGACACCCTCGATCAGCCGGCGGGCATCCTCCGGCATAGCGAAGCCGCCCTGCTCCAGCAGCACTCTGGCACTGAGCCAGAGCCGACCACTGTCTTCATAAACCGCCTGGGTACCCGGCAACAGGGATTTAAGCCAGTTGGCGTCATCGACCACGCAAGGGTCGGGGGCGAGCAGATACAGACAGGCGGTTGGCCGCTGATCCTCGGCGCCCACCTTGTTAAGCCGCACCCCCTGCAGGTCGCGAATATGCCGCTGCAGCCGTCCAGCCCGTTGAATCAGTAGATCGACCGGTGCCAGGTCGGAGATCATCAGGTCAAAATCCAGATCCAGACTTTGCTCGACTACCTGGGTGGCGATCAGCACCTGACCTCGACGCTGGACGAGACCGGAGTCCTTGCCGAAGCGCGCCAGCACGCCTTGCTCGATACGCTGCCGGTCCACCATGGCGAAACGGCTGTGAAACAGTGTCAGTTGATTACTGCCTAACCAGGGTTGCTGTTCCAGTTGCTCAAAGGCGCTGCGGGCATCCCCAACGGTGTTGCGTATCCAGCAGATGGAGCGCCCCTCGGCGACTCCCTGGCGAATCTGCTCGAGCACCTGCGCCTCGTCGGCTAGTCGCCGCACATCAACATGGCGGCGTACCTCTTCGCGGGTTGCAAGCTGTTGCTCGTCCAGATCGCCCAGCGCGGAAAAGTGGCTGACCAGCGGGTAGTCGGTCTGTTGGATCGGCGCTGGCTCCCGCCCTAATCCGGTGGCGTAGCCATCCAGCAACACCTGGCGGAAAGTCTTAGGCAGGGTGGCCGATAACAAAATGGCGCTGCCGCCTTGCCGGGCATGAGCCTCCAGTAACGCCCCCAGCAGACAGCGCATATAGGGATCATAGGCGTGAACTTCGTCGACCAGCAGCACTTTGTCACCCAGGCCCAACAGGCGTAGCGACTGGTGGCGGGCAGGTAGCACACAGAGCAGCGCCTGATCGATGGTGCCGACACCCACATCGGCCAGCAACGCCTTCTTGCGACTGTCGGCTAACCAGGCATTGCAATAGGCGCTGGCGCTCGGCTCTGTGCGCGCATAATTCCGGTCATCGGCCTGTTCCGGTAGGGCGACCGTTTCCACAAACGACGCCACAAAATCATCCGAGAGCTGGGCAGCGCCGTGAGCCAACACCAGCGATGGACTTCGTTCAGCCGCGAACAGGGCGCGATAACATTCGGTCAGTCGCGCATACATACCATTGGCGGTCGCCATGGTGGGCAGCGCCACATACAGACCCCGTGCCCGCCCTGCCGTCATTAATCGATGCACCAGCCCCATCGCCGCCTCGGTTTTACCCGCACCGGTAACGTCTTCGAGAATAAACAACTGAGGCCCCTCCGCCAGCGGATGCGATTCAGCATATTGCTGTAACGGGGTGAGTTCTTGGATAAACGGGAACTGCTGGCCAAGGGAGTGGTAAGGGGCAACGCGCTGCTGGGACCACTGGGCCAACTCCAGCGCCTTGGGTGCTTGCGCGAGGGCGACTTCCTGCCAGTAGTGCGGCAGCGACATGGGTTCGGCGTGGTAGTTAAAAATACGCTGATTAGAACCGAGCCAGTCGGCCAGCACGGCAATACCGGCTAATTGCCAGGAGGCCGCCCGCAGAGCCTGTTTATCGATTGTCGCCAGAGGCTGCAGATCGGGCTGCCACCAATGGATAAGATCCCGCACATAGCTTTCGGCCGCCTGTTCATCTTCATCGGTAAAGTGAGATCGCAGCCCTTTGTCTGAACGACTTGGCGGTTGCCCATGGTGACCGCAGACTATCTCTAGCCAGGGATCGGGAATAGGGGCGGTCAGGCAATCGGCAGACAATCGCTTAACAAGCTGTTTTTTCCACAACAGAAAACCGAGCGAGTCATGACGTATCGCATAAACGCACTCGCCTCGATACGGAACGAGAAGCGGGGAGAGATCGGGTACTAGGCTCTGAAAGGCGCGGGCGAATTTACCCAGGTCGTGCAGCATCAAGCAGAAACAGAACCAGGACTGCAGCCATTGCGGCTCGACCCCAAGCTGTCGGGCAAGACGCTGGCACAGGGGCTGATCGGGATCGAGCAAGAACCAACCCACCGCTGCCACATCCAGACAATGATAGGGCAGCAGGTGATAACGATCCCCCGCTTCGGCGTCATTGCGCGCCTTGCCCCAGTAGCGATAAAAGCCAGCATCCAATGCCATAGCGGATAATCCCTTCCTTGAAGTAGCTTGGAGACTATCTCGCTAGTGCACCTCAGGGCAATTAATTTTTCTAGCCAGCGAATTCAGCGTTGAGCGCGGCACAGACTTGTGCTGGACCCTAGGATTAACCTCAGGCCTCGAAGGCCGTAAGTCAAGAATCGAAAAATATCTGAGGTGAAGCTAACCTAAGGTTATTTTGGCGGTGACGCGCTAGAGAACTTTATAAAGGCGGGCACAGGATGGGCACAATTTTGTCACATGGACTTTTTGAAGACCCAGAACGCAAAAAGCCAAATCAAGCAAGTGCTTGATTTGGCTTCTGATTACATTGGTAGCGGGGGCCGGATTTGAACCGACGACCTTCGGGTTATGAGCCCGACGAGCTACCA
>CAXBEA010000118.1:0-10335 GCA_963974645.1 uncultured Neptunomonas sp.
CCAGCTCCTTCGGCTCTGAATCCGTATCGGCCGCCGCCTCACTCACTACCGGCTCAACCAAGGCTTGAGCTTCGCGCTTACGGTTGCGCTGTACAATCCAGTACGAACCCGCCGCCGCCATACTTCCAAGCCCCAAAAACACCACGTGCGGCATCCCCGGCACCAAACCCATCGCAATCAAGATAGAGGCAGCAATTCCCAGCGCCCGAGGCGCCGAAAACATCTGTTCAAGCACCTGACCGCCCATATCTTCTGAGGTATTCACCCGAGTAACCATGATCGCCGCAGTGGTCGACAGCAGCAACGACGGGATCTGAGCAACCAAACCATCACCGATGGTCAGCAATGAATAGAACCGCACCGCGGTCTCAAAATCGAGGCCGTGCTGCGCTATCCCTATCCCCAAACCGCCAAAAACATTGATCACTAGAATCATGATGCCCGCTATCGCATCACCGCGAACAAACTTGCTCGCACCGTCCATAGAGCCGTAAAAGTCCGCTTCCTGGGTTACTTCTCTGCGGCGGGTTTTGGCCTCATCCTGACCGATCAACCCTGCATTGAGATCTGCATCAATCGCCATCTGCTTGCCAGGCATCGCATCCAGGGTAAAGCGCGCACTAACTTCGGCGATCCGCCCCGCCCCTTTGGTGACCACCACAAAATTGATGATAACCAGGATCGCAAACACAATCAGACCAACTACATAGTTACCGCCGATCACCACCTCACCAAAGGCCTCGATCACTTTACCCGCTGCATCCCCCCCCTTATGCCCCTCCAGCAAAATAACCCGGGTCGAGGCAACATTAAGCGACAACCGCATCAGCGTCGCCACCAGCAGAATGGTTGGAAACACCGCAAAATCGAGCGGCCGCAGGCTATACACGCCCACCAGCAGCACCACCAGCGAAAGAGCAATATTGAAGGTAAAGAAGACATCGAGCAGGAACGCCGGCATCGGCAGCGTCACCATTGCCAACACGACCAGCAGCAACAGCGGAATCCCCAAGTTACCCTGGGTTAGTATGCGTAAATTGTCAGTCAGTACCGCTCGCTGCAACCCTAAGCGCCTGTTCAATCAAGCCATCAGCCAAAGCATGCGCCATTTTAATGACACACAACCATATTCAGCCTTAGAATATGCAAAAAACTTGCCACTACAGGCAGATCAAGACACATAATTTTGACGCGAAATAGAACTCCAGCAGCCTCGGCGGCTATCGGATAGCGCCTAGATCAATCGTGACGCAACTCGTCAGGAATGGAGAAATCGTCCGGCTTACCCGGTTTAGGCGAACGCCTAGCCTGGTACTCACGCAATTGATAAACATAGGCAAGTACTTGAGCGACGGCCACGTAGAGCCCCTCTGGGATCTCTGCGTCCAACTCGGTATTAAAATAGATGGCTCGCGCCAGAGGAGGCGCAGCCAAGATAGGGATAGCGTGCTCGACCGCGATCTCTCTGATCTTTAAGGCGGTCTGATCCACCCCTTTAGCAATCAGAACGGGAGCACCAGAGCCTCCCTCGCTGTATTTAAGCGCGACCGAGTAATGCTCAGGGTTAGTAATGATCACGTCCGCCTTAGGCACCTCGCTCATCATTCGCCGCTGCGACATTTCATATTGCAGCTGACGAATCCGTCCTTTGACCTCAGGCTTACCTTCGGTATTTTTCATCTCATCCTTGACCTCTTGCAGGGTCATTTTGAGCTTTTTATTATGATCATGGAGCTGAAACGGGACATCCACTGCGGCAATAAAGATCATCGTCGCGCACATCCACAGAAAGGCCCAGCTCAGCACATCCATACCATGGCGCATGGCCGGTATGATCGCCTCAGTCCCCATGCTTAAAAGCTCCGGCTGCTGCAGTAACAGAATCAGCACGCACAGAGACCCCACCACCAGAAATTTTGCCAACGCCTTGAACAGCTCGATCAGCGCTTTAAGTGCAAACATCCGCCCGAGCCCTGCAAGCGGATCCAGCCGACTGCCTTTAGGCGCCATCGCCTTAACACTGAAGTTCCAGCCCCCCAGAGAGATAGGACCAATTATCGCGGCCAGGATAACGACCGCATAAAAAGCGATCACCGCCCACATCATCTCGATCACCGCCGAACCCAGATGATCGAACATCATTGCCGGGTCGAACAGGTCACGACGATCCAGGACAAAATTCCGACTCATGACCCGCTCAAAACCCAACGCAATTCGCGGCCCAAACACCATCATACCGACGGCAGAGGCAAGCAGCAGCACCGTAGTGGTCAACTCCTTAGAGCGGGCTATATCACCCTTTTCTCGAGCGTCCTTAAGCCGTTTCGGCGTCGGTTCTTCGGTTTTTTCCTGACCCGTTTCCTCTTCGGCCATGCTACGCAGTTCCGCTCAACAAGCGACTAAGAAAACTCAGCAGTTGCGCTGCGAGCTGCTGGTATTGGCCTAAAAACCCCGCCAGACTGACCCAGGTAATAAACAATCCAAACAGCATCGTAAAGGGAAAACCTATCGCAAAAATATTCAACTGAGGCGCAGCCTTGGTCATAATTCCGAACGCAAAGTTAACTATTAATAACGCTATCACCGCAGGTAACGCTAGCAACAACGCGCCCGCAAACATCCAGCTGGCGGCCGAAACCACCTGCCACAACACCGCCCCCGGCATCACCTCCCCAACCGGCATCACCTGAAAACTAGCAACGATTACATCGATCATCACCAAATGTCCGTCCATCGCCAGGAACAGCATCATTACGATCATCAGGTACAGCTGCGACAATACCACCACCGAGACCCCGTTGGCAGGGTCAGATGTAGAGGCGAAGCCCAACCCCATCTGCGACGATATCAACTGCCCAGCAACGACAAATACCTGAAACAACAGTTGCACCATAAAACCCAATACCGTGCCTATCAGCAACTGCTGCAGCACTAGCATAAAGACTTCATGGGAGAGCCCATCGTAGACAGGCATTGGCGGCAGCAACGGCGCCACCAGCACCGTCAAGATTAGCGCCAAGCCGAGCCTAATTCGCACAGGGACCAACTGGGTTCCGATCATCGGCACCGCCATAAAGAAGCTGGAGATACGAAATAGCGGCCACATGAAGCGATTCATCCACTCCACTAGCTCAGGAATACTCAGTTCAAGCATTATCCTACCCGATCAGGAAGGGAATGTTTTCAAATAGAAAATTGAAATAATCGGTGATCTCGCTAACAATCCAGGGGCCAGTCCACATTATCGTGGCCAGGGTCACAATAAAACGCGGCAGGAAGCTCAGCGTCTGCTCGTTGATCTGGGTCGCTGCCTGAAAGGTCGCTATAATCAACCCCACCAACAGACTCGGAACGATCAACACCGCCACGATAATGATAATCAGAAAAAACGCTTCGCGGTAGAGATCCAGTACCACTTCAGGGGTCATATTTCAGCCCTACCTAAGTTCCAAAACTGGCAGCCAGGGTTCCGATCACCATCGCCCAGCCATCCACCAGCACAAACAGCATGATTTTAAAGGGCAGCGAGATAATCACCGGCGAAAGCATCATCATTCCCATCGCCATCAGCACGCTGGCAACGACCATATCGATGATCAAAAAGGGGATATAAAGCATAAAACCGATCTGAAAAGCAGTTTTCAACTCACTGGTCACGAACGCGGGGACCAGAATACTGAGCGGCAAATCTTCAGGCGACTGGATCTGCTCTAGCCCTGAGATCCTGACAAACAAGGCGATATCACTCTCACGCGTCTGCCGTAACATGAAGCCTCTGAAAGGTTGGACGGCCGCCTCAATTGTTTCTATCGCGGTTAACTCCTCGTTGAGATAGGGCTGCACCGCTTTGGTATTCACCTGCTCGAGCACAGGTGTCATGATAAAAAAAGTCAGGAAGAGCGCCAGCCCAACCATTATCTGATTCGATGGCGTCTGCTGCAGCCCTAACGCCTGGCGCAAAATTGCAAACACAATCACGATTCGTGTAAAGGAGGTCATCATCATGACAATGGCTGGCAAGAACGTCAGCATTGTCATCAGAATTAGGATTTGCAGCGTGACCGAATAGCTCTGACCACCATCCGCTGCGGTGGTGATCGTGACCGCCTCGATCCCGCCAACCTCGGCTACAGCCAACCCAGGCAGCAGCAACACAAGCAACCCAAACCAGCCGCCTAAACGCTTACCGAGGCTCTTGCTTTGGTAATTATTTGGCTTTTTCGGCAGCAATGAGCCCATCGCAGGGCAACACCCAAAAATACCGAGACTAGAGTTCTTACGCATGAGGAGCGCCATCCTCATCACTCCGAGCAGCCATCGAAGCCTTGGCTCGCTGTAACCACTGCGAGAAAGGTGGGCTAGTCGCCACCGGTACCTCTATCAACGGTTGATCAAAACTCTGTAACAGATTAACCCGTCCGGGAGCCACCCCCAGCAGCAACTGCTGAGAACCGGCTTGCACCAACACCACACGCTCACGCGTGCTCAACGGTAAGGTGGCTAAGACTTTCAACCCTTGCTGGGAAAAACCGCCCGCAGCACCACTACGCCGGATCAGCCACGCCAGCCCCATAAAGACCAGCAACACTAAAACCAAACCAGCCAGCAATTGGCCCAGCATCCCGGCATCAAAACCTTCGGCGGTCCGGGCAGCAACAGCTGCAGGCCTGGCCAGAGCTATGCTAGCGACAGCATCTGAGGCGGCACTAAATACTCGCCCAGAGCAGAGCCAAAGACTGACAAATCCATAAAATCGGATCAACGCAGCTTCCTGATCCGCTCAGATGGACTTACTACATCGGTCAAACGGATACCGAAACGGTCATTGACCACGACCACCTCACCATGCGCTATCAGGGTGCCGTTAACCCTGACATCTAGAGGCTCTCCCGCCATCCGATCCAATTCAATCACCGACCCTTGACTCAGCTGGAGCAGATTGCGGATAGCGATTTCGGTACTCCCCACTTCCATCGACAAGGAGACAGGAATATCCAGAATCACATCCAGATCAGGATTATCACCCGACGCCATCGGCCTGGAGTCATCGACCAACTCATTCAGGTCAACCGCTGCTGCGTCCGGCTCGTCACCCTGCTCAGCCATCGCCTGCGCCCAGACATCATCGACATCACTACCACCTGAGGCTTCCTGATCCTCCAGTGCGGAGGCCCATTCATCAGCCATCGCCTGCTCATCAGACTTTGATGTATCTTTATTGTCACTCATGCCACTGCTCTCTCAAGAGACTTGTCCGAATTATTTACCTAAGTTATCCACCTAAGTTATCTAGCGAAGTCAGCTACCGATAACTATCTTTTACGTTTTATCTGATCAACGATTTTGACCGCTAGATTCTTCCGCGACAGGCCCAGGGTACATTTAAACGTCGGCACACCATTGGCCGTCAACGTCAACAGCTCAGGCACATCAACCGGAATTACATCACCCACGTCCATGTTAAGAATGTCGCGCAACGCAATCTGCCGCTTCGCGATGGTCATCTCAAGGTTTACCCGTGCATCCATAATATCTTCACGCAGCGCATTGACCCAACGATCATCCTTATCATCGGTATCGCTTTGGGTGCCCGAATCCAGAACCTCCCGGATCGGCTCCAGCATCGAGTAGGGGATAGTGATATGAAAATCGCCGCCACCGCCATCCAGCTCAATATGGAAGGTACTGACGACCACCACCTCACTCGGGCTAACGATGTTAGCCATCGACGGGTTAACCTCGGAGTTGATGTATTCAAAATCAACCTTAAACACCGGGCTCCAGGCTTCACGTAGATCGATAAATATCTGATTAAGCAACATCCGGACGATACGTGTTTCGGTCGGGGTAAACTCACGCCCCTCTATTTTAGCGTGACGACCATCACCGCCAAAAAAGTTGTCCACCAGTTTGAAGACTAGCTTGGCATCCATAATAAACAGACTGGTACCCCGAAGTGGGCGAACCTTAACCAAGTTAAGGCTGGTCGGGACATACAGGGTGTGAACGTACTCTCCAAACTTAAGAATCTGCACCCCACCTACGGAAACGTCGGCGCTGCGGCGCAGAATATTAAATAGGCTAATACGGGTATAACGTGCAAAACGCTCATTGATCATCTCCAGCGTCGGCATCCGACCCCGGACAATCCTATCCTGACTGGTCAGGTCATAGGATCGTGCACCCTCGAGCTCCTCTTCGGCCTCGGTTTCAATATCACCGTCATCAACACCATGAAGCAGCGCATCGATTTCATCTTGGGACAGTAAGTCCTGAACACTCATGACTACTGCAGCCTATTGCATAACAAAATTAGTAAAAAACACTTCTTCAACACCCGGACGATCTATCTCTCGCTGCATGATCTCCTGCACCTTCTGACCTGAGACCTTGCGTAATCGTTCTTTGCCTTCTGCCGTCTGTAGCTCGGTAAACTCCTGGCTGGAGTACAGTGTCGAGAGCTCATGAACCACCAATGGCATATGCTTTGAGAGCGCATCAGCAACGCTCTGATCGCGGGTCATCGCTTCAGCATAGATCTGCAAGAATCGCTGACGACCGGTTTTCTCTACCAGATTGGCAATAAATTGAGGCTTTCCTCCCAGGGTCCGTAATTTGACATAGATCGCCTCCTGACGGACAACTTTAGCTTTAGCCGCGCCCTCTTCCGCACCTGATTCAGAACTCAGAAAAAACCAAATGGCACCACCCGACCCTGCCAACAAAACCACCAGCGCTGCAATAATAATCAGCAATTTAGGTGATATTTTTTTACTTTTACCTACACCCTCTTCAGGGTTTTCTTGTTCAGCCATAAGATTCTCAAGCCCCGCATCGCCCCTACCGGGTGCTTTTTGTGAATTCAGGCCGCACCCGCGTGCAAACCGAGGACTATAGCATAAAAATCAAGCCCTACAGCAGCTACAATAAGTGTCAGGATCAGGCGTAATAATCAACCAGGGATAATGCTTTTTGTAATGGCAACAATGCCCCATCTTGTTGATTTTCTGTAACCATTGCCTCGTCTCCTAACACACCCGCAATACCGCGCCGATCATCCTTGCTACCCTGCGATTGAGACTGATCCGATACATCTGCCTGGCCTAATTCAAGACCGCTATCTGACAGCATCTCTCTAAGTCGTGGCATCTGCTGCTCAAGCACCTCACGAACCTGTGCATGCGGGCTGGTAAAACTTAAACTGGTTTGGTCTCCCTGAATCGTCAACCTGACAGTCAAGCTCCCCAGTTCAGGTGGATCCAGGCGCATCTCAGCCACGCTGATATTCTGCCCTGCCATCCAACTGATTCGCTGGGAGGCAGCGGGAGCCCAGCCCTGGCTACCAAAACGCTGACCAAAACCCTGCAGCGCGGTATTTGCCGGCGCCGTCTGATAAGCCTGCTGCAACTGCATTAAATTCGCAGAATTGCTACCCGCAGTGAGAGCCAGCCCTTCACCCTTGAGGGATGCCGCCTGTGCACTTAGCGCCTCCTTGATAGCCGACTCGCTCTGCGCCAGCTTCTGCCCCTGGGCAAGAACCGTATCCCGCAACTCGACCCAACGGGCAAGACCTTGCTCCCGCAAACTATCACTGCGATCTCTTCGTACTCCGGTGTCGGCAAGGTCACGCTCGGCATCGGCCGAAACACTATCGGCCCCATCATCGATACCACTACCAGCCTGTAATGAAGCCCCCGCTGGGTTACGTCTCCCTTCGCTTACTTCTGCACGGAATGATGCGAAGGGGGCTACCGATGCGCGATCTATCACTGGTCCGGTTACAGACACCTCAGAGCCAAGCGGACGCACCTGGGCATCGAAACTATCATCGTTTTCGGCAGAGGAACTCTCGGCAAGCTGAGAATCCTCAGCAGCCGATACCATCGAAGCTTGGTTTCGCAGCTTGTCTGCCAAACGCAACAACTCATCTACAGCTGTCAAAGCTGTCTCTGTAGCCGTTTGCTCTTGATCCGCATCAGACCCAGCTCGAATCTGCTGCGCCAACTGCAATAGCGTATCGACGGATGATGATTCCAGGCTGCTGCCTGGATTCGGCACCAGGCTCTGCGTTTCATTCGCCGCTTGGCGCTGGGCATCCTGCAGCAACAGAGCCGCCTGGCCCAGCTGGCTCACTTGTTCTGGTGACACACCCTCAGCAGTCAACTGCCGCACCAACGCGGCCATCTGATCCTGGTCAGGATTCGTCAACTCACCCTGCAGATGCTCGCTGAACCCTTCTAGCTCTCCCAGCCCTTCTAACGGCAAAGACTCGCCGTCAGGTGGCAACATAGAGCCGTCTAACGATTCTTCTGTCTGCTCTATAAGCGCCTGCAACTGCTGCATGACCTGAGCAAACAGCTGATCGAGCCCCGCACCTGCTTCAGCGCTTTGAGCGCCGCCATAGTCTGGCGTCACCTTGGGCGTAACTGTCGTCACCGTTGACATCGAAGTCATCTGAGCCTCCCCTCTGAATTATCCTGCAAACCAACCAAGGCTTTGCAAGGAAAAGGCCAAGTCAATCAACCTTAGGGCGCTGTGATATAAGTTCATCAATTTGCTTCTGCAACTGCTTGTCCTGCTGCTGCAGTTCTTGTTGTCTAGTACGCTGGATCAAAGACGTCATCGCCTGCTCCTTCCCCCTGGCAAGCTGCCATTTCTGCTTGGCATAGGCGAGGGTCTGCTGACAAAATTCAAGCTGCTTCTGCTGTTGATCCAAGGCGCCTACCAACCGCTGTTTGAACGCCTGCAACCGCTGAAGCTTCTCGATAGTCACACCGGCTTGCCCCGTCTGCAGCAAGTCACGCTGGTACTCCTCCAGATAGTTTTGCAACTGAAGCAATTTCTGCTGCTCCAGCATCAACTGCTGCTGAGCTTGGCCTAGCTGCTGCTCGGCCATTTTTTTCCGCCGCTCGGCTAAATCCTGAACAGGCTGTAAACGTCGTGATTTTTTCACTCACAGCTACTCCCAACGATTACGGCTATAAAGGGTGCCGTTACCCACACAGCCGCTATCTCTGAAGCCGATTCGCAGCTGGGGGCGTTTGCTTTGGCGACGCTGCAGGTGGAGTTAACACCTGGTGCAACTTCTGCACGCTTTCGGCAAAGGTTACGCGCTCCTCAAGCCCCTGCTGCAGAAATGTACGTATATGAGGCACCCGCTCGATCGCGCGATCGATCTCGGGATCAGAGCCCGCAACATAGGCCCCAACACTGATCAGGTCGCGATTTTGCGAATAACGGGAATAGAGCTGCTTAAGCTTCTGCGCCATCCCTAGATGCTGTGCAGAGACCACCTGCGGCATCGCCCGGCTGATCGATGCCTCAACATCAATCGCAGGATAATGCCCCTCTTCAGCCAACTGGCGCGAGAGCACGACATGGCCATCCAAAATAGCCCTAGCAGCATCGGCAATAGGATCCTGTTGATCATCGCCCTCTGTCAATACGGTATAAAACGCGGTTATAGAGCCGCCTTCCTGAGTGCCATTGCCGGCTCGCTCCACCAGTTTTGGCAACCGCGCAAAAACCGACGGCGGATAGCCCTTAGTCGCCGGCGGCTCACCGACCGCCAGCGCAATCTCACGTTGAGCCTGGGCATAACGGGTCAAGGAATCCATTAGCAACAACACGTTTTTGCCCTGGTCACGAAAGTGCTCAGCAATGCGCGACGCCAGCTCTGAGGCGCGTAATCGCATCAGCGGCGAATCGTCCGCAGGTGACGCCACCACCACCGCTCGAGCCAATCCCTCCTTACCAAGACTATGATCGATAAACTCTTTAACCTCTCGACCCCGCTCACCGATCAAGCCCACCACAATAATTTCGGCCTCAGTAAAACGGGTCATCATGCCTAGCAATACACTTTTACCCACCCCAGAACCAGCGAACAGCCCCATCCGCTGACCACGCCCTACGGTTAACAACGCATTGATCGCCTTGATCCCAACATCCAACGTTTTAGTGATCGGCTGGCGCGATAGCGGATTGATCAGCGGCCCCCGGAGCCCCACCTCTGCCTCTGTCTGCAATGGCCCTTTACCATCAAGCGGCTGCCCTGCTCCATTCAGCACTCGGCCCAACAATTGCAGCCCCACTGGCACCTTGCTGCTGCCACTCATAGGCACCACCTTGGCACCGGGATACAACCCCTCTACCGGCACTAACGGCATCAAATAGATGGAGTCATGGCCAAACCCAACTACCTCAGCCTCAACCTGAGTTTCTGCATCGACCTCTATCTGACAATAACTACCAACAGCAGGACGCAGCCCCCGGGCCTCCAGTGTCAGCCCCACCAAACGGGTAACTCGCCCCTCAACCAGAGGCATCGGCGGG
>CAXBEA010000119.1:0-10105 GCA_963974645.1 uncultured Neptunomonas sp.
GCGTCTTAATTCTGAAACAGTGCTTCCTTGCTAAACAGGAGGGGTCCATATACTTTGCGGACATGATCGGGGTTCGTTAATCAAACTGACCAAGCCTCGGTAGTCCTTGTGCAGGCGCTCTAAGATACAACTCCAGCCAATACGCTGTTGCCATAATAGGCCATCAAACTAGACGTCATGGCAATCTATTTTGCCACTACAGACAGGGAGGCCGTATCAAAACCGGTTATCTAGATTCTAAGGTCAATATGATCAGCAGGGGGGGGCATGGCGTGTATCCCGTATACCCATGGAGGGGCTTCTAGAATAAATTCTTAATTGCTGCGACGCAGCATAGTAGTCGAGTTCTACCAGCTCAATAATCTTACGGTGTGGCTATTTCAGGTCAGTCGACATGCTGTACCACATTTATTCGCAGTACTTTAAAGGGCTGCTTGGGGCCAGAGAAAGTATTTACTTTGAGCTCCACCTCAATCAAATCCGGTTCTCAACGCCTTGGATTTTCTTAGCACTACGCAGCCAATATTTGATTGACGCCCCAGCCCTCTTGGTAACCGTCGTTCACGCCTGAAATCAATGACAAAAAGCTAGATGGACGTACCGATGCGCAGCTTTCGCACTGGGTCGGAAAAATCCATATCCAAGGAACAAGGACAGGGACAGTGGTGCCGTGTGCTAAGGGTACGTTAACCCAGATACTGGGTGGCAGAGAGCGCCTGTGCCAGCTGACTTTTCCAGTCGCCTTTAGACAGGAAATGCAGAGATCAGGGTGATGTTTTGGATGCTTCGTCATCTCGGGAGTACTCCAACATCTGACAATCCTTTAAAGAGTTCGTCCGGTCAGATGTTCCGTATTGAACTCTTTGACAAACCGGAATGCTGTTCTATGGCACGATGATTAACCGTATCAATAGCACAAACCGGCCACAGCCTTGCGAGCAGCCTAAAGTATAATTGCGTAATCGCTTCATAAATCATAGGCGATCTCAAGTATGATGACAAGGGGAGATGTTGCGTTGCAGCAAGATACTGCTTATGCATGCTCAACAAATAACCTTTTAACGAAACTGCAATGATTAAAGATGGGTATGAAAAGGCACAAAAAAAGCTCCCGTCATTGCTGGCGGGGGCTTTTTGAAAGTAGCTTAAATTAAGACTTTTTTGACGCAGCTTTAACAACAGTATCTTTGCCTTCAGTCAGGATAGCCTGAACTTCAGCAAAGTATGCTTTGGCATTTTCCGTAGCAGCTTCAGCTTCAGTCTTCAGAGTTGCAAGGCTGGCCTTGGCAGCTTCAGATTTTGCGGTAACAAAAGAAGTTAGTTCCTTAGGGTCTTTGATTTCAGAAACAGCTTTGAAATCAGCTTGTGATTGAGCAATTTGCTTCTCAATAGCAGCTTTCTGGGCTTCAAGTGCCTTGGTCATTGTCGCGGTGTTCAGTTCGATCAGCTTCTGAACAGGTGCGCCAAAAGCAGAGAAGTCAGCAGTAGGAAGATTCTTGAACATGTTTGTGCTCCTGTAGATAAATGTTGTTGATGAGATGATCATATATCCTTCTATGCTGCACCGCAACATAGAAGTTGTGTTGATAGAGCTTATCTTTTGTTAACTATATAAAATATAAATAATATAATTTATATATATTTTTGTGCAAATGCGTAATTCTAGTAGCTACAGGCTGCTTGATTAAGTGTGCAGTTCGTTCATAACCACGCAGACTCAGCCACGATACCAACAGGGCTGCTTTGCCATTGCCCGATCTGATCCAGCGCTTAGATAACACTGTCAGCAACCGATATGGCGACGTGTAAAACGTACCGATACAGAAGCCACAAGAGCAATGGTCGCTTGCGTAGATACAGCCGCCGAAACCTGGTGTTATCGCAATGCCCCGATTGTGTTACAAGACCATGTCCTAGAGTATGACCAGCTCGCTGGATATTGTGATGAATTCTTAGACAAGCGTGCGAAAGTGCTGTTTCGGCCGCTACGTTCTCTATTCCCAGTTAACTTCCGAGGCTGCGTTCCGCAGCGAAAGCAGTTGTTCCGCCTGCGCTGTGCAAGCTCCCTGAATCTTGGCATCTAACGCTTTTAACCAGCGTTGTGGGATGGCGGTTTCACCATAACAGGCACCCGCCAGCATGCCGGCGATCGCCCCGGTGGTATCGGCATCGCCGCCGCGGTTGACCGCTTCGACCAGACAATCTTCTAACGAGTCAGTATTAAACAAGGCGTCGAATACAACTCGCAGGGTATGGCCGATAAAGCCGCTGGGATTTTGGCAGGGACGTTTTCTAAAATAAAATTGCGGATATTTGGCGGCCAGCGGGTGCGCGTAGTGGTGCAGCTGCTGGTTAAGCGTTTGGCCTTTAAACAGTGCCTGGATCATCAAAATTACAGTTTCTGTGCCGGCATCTGAGAGTGGATTGTTGTGGGTAATATGCGCCTGGATTTTGGATGCCTGGCGAACGGCCTTTTCGTTCGCTCCCAGCGTCGTGATAGCGATGGGCAGACAGCGCATGCAGGCACCGTTGCCGGCACTCATCTCATCTTCCGGAGCGGTGGTTTTTCCAGTGCGGCGATAGTGCATCAAGCCACTACGAACGGTATGGCCGATGTCGACCGGTTTGGCGCGCATCCACGCATCAAAGGCAGCGGCAATCGCGGAAGCGTTTATCTCGCCAGTAGCGAGAATCGCCTCGCCCAGGGCCAGGGCCATGGTGGTATCGTCGGTGACTTGACCTTTTTTTAGCCGTAGCCAGCCGCCACCGAGAATCTCTTGGTGAACATGGTATTGATGGCGGATCTCATAAGGGGTCATAAACTCGACGGTGGCGCCGAGGGCGTCGCCGATAGCCAGCCCGAGGTAGCTCCCACGAACGCGTGACTTCAATACGGCAGGATCGGCACAACAACCGTTGCTGTGCTCATGCTCAGGGTCATGAATGGGGTGAGGGGGAGCCGACGAGAGCATTTGTATTGACTCAGTCTTCAGGGCCAAAGCAGTCGTTAAAATCGGCGCATTCATCGCAGGTTGGGGCGCGACAGATGTAGATCCCTTCGGTTTCACATAGCTGTTTGAACAGGAATTTCTTCCACTTCATGTCACGGCTGTTTTTAGCCGCTAGGGTCGGGAAGTTTTGCTGCAGCAGGTCGCTAAGCGAGGTCCGGTTCCAGGCTCCCAGGTCTTCCCAGAGGTGGTCGCTGCCTTGACAGGCGGTAGCGATCAACTCTCCCATCCAGCGTACCGTATCACTGTCATCCCGGGCGTGAAGTTGCAGCAGTTTTAACAGGTCTAGGCGCAGGTCATCGAGGCGGTGGTCTAGCTTAGACGGCTGAGGATGATGACGCAGGCTGGAGATAGGTCCGAAGTGATACCTTTGCAGTCGGTTGAAATCCAGTGGGCTTAGCCCTAGCCAGTCGGGCAATACCCCTAAACCTGCTTGCCAGCTGGACAGGATCTCTGCCAGGGGTTGGCTGTTGGGGTGCGCAAGCCAATAAGCACGCAGTTGATGGTAAAACCGGTCTCGCATCTCTGGAGGTGAATGCTCCGGCGAACTCAAAGCCGCGCTCATGGCGCCGTTCAAAGGACTTTTCATGGCACTGTTCATGGCACTGTTCATGGCACTGTTCATGGCACTACAGGGCTCTGTTCGTTGCTGGCGCTTTGTACCGATATGGGTACTGATATGAGTATCGGTGGAATACCGGTCAAGGATCCTTGAGGATGAATTTCATGCCCTTGACCGTCGAGCAATACCTGCTCAACAGGACAGATACTGGCACATTGAGGATCGGCATAGTGGCCGGTGCATTCGGTGCAGGCTAGCGCGTCGATATGAAACTGTTTTGAACCCTGGGTGATAGCGTCACTGGGGCATACATCCTGACAGGCGTAACAGTTTACACAGCGGTCAGTGATACTTAGGGCCATAGTCGCTCTCCTCGGAGGTGCTCTGTTATTGTGGATGTTCTTATGGGGCTGTTTTAAGAGTGCTGCCGCCCCACGGATTTGATTCAGCCTCTCGCTACCGGATCAGGCGACGACCTGGTTACGCAGTGGCAGCGCGGCACTCGTCTGAAGCGGCTTTCCCTGGGTTAACAGTTGTTGGTAAAACGCGCGCAGTGCGCTCTCTATAGGCTCGAAGGCGTATTCACCAGAGGGCGCAATGCCTTGCTGCTCCAGTTGTTGCCAAGGACCGAAACCGATCTTGGCGCACAATACCGCCTTGCAGTCGGCTAGGGCTGCGAGATGGCCTTGCAACCGGCTGTGTTCGGCGTCCTCTTCGGGGCAGTCGTTGGCGCCGCCGCAGTAGAGGTCAACCCTGCGCGGGCCTACCGCCTCGATGCGGTCCGGGCCGACGCGATAGATCAGAAACTCGGTCGCATGGCCGAAGTGTTGGTTGACCAGATTTTGTCCCTTGCTGGCAACCCCTATCAGCAGGGTTGGGCCCTCAGAGGTGGGCGTTTGCGTGCGGGAAGTCAGGGCAGGGGGCTTGATTGAGCCGCAGTCGGCCGCTGCCGAGTCGCTGCGCTCGGCAGCGAGCAGCGCCATGATCCCGTCATGAACCTTTTTACGCGTAAGCATCGCGGCGGGATAATCGATCTCCTGGCTTTCCAGCTTGTCGAGGGTGAATTCCTGGCCGCGGTCTTCGCCGAGCATGCCAACCGCATCGGCCCGGCACTGGCGGCAGTGGCGCATCATGCTCATCGAATCCGAGCAGCTGTCTTGCAGCTCGCGCAGTTCGCGTCCGGTCGGGCTAGCTTGGCCGGTGAGACCATAAAAAGTGCCGTGTTCGGCTTCGGCGATCAGCGGCATTACGTTGTGTAGGAATGCGCCTTTCTCTTTGACCACTCGGCTGACCTCTTTGAGGTGCTGGTCGTTAACGCCGGGAATCATCACCGAGTTGATCTTTACCAGCACGCCGCGTTCGACCAGCATCTCCAGCCCTTTTAACTGGTTGCGCAGCAATATCTTGGCTGCCTTGACGCCACGAATCCGGCGGTTGTTCCAGTAGATCCAGGGGTAGATTTTGGCGCCGATCTCCGGATCCAGGCAGTTGATGGTGATAGTGACATGCTGAATGTTGTATTTGGCGATCTCGTCTGCAAACTCCGGCAAGCGCAAACCGTTGGTGGAAACGCACAGCTTGATATCCGGGGTTTCTGCCGCCAGGCGCCTGAAGGTGCTGAAGGTGCGCTCAGGATTGGCCAGCGGATCGCCGGGCCCTGCGATACCCAGTACCGTCATCTGCGGAATGCTGGCGGCAACAGCTTTGATCTTGCGTACCGCCTGGTCGGGGGTGAGCACTTCAGAGACCACCCCCGGGCGGGACTCGTTGCTGCAATCGTACTTGCGGTTGCAATAGTTACATTGGATGTTGCAGGCAGGAGCTACGGCAACGTGCATCCGGGCAAAATGATGGTGCGCCTTCTCGGAGAAACAGGGATGGTTTTCTACCTGCTTGCGCACCGACTCCGGCATTCCGGAAAGCCCATCGTCACTGGTACCACAACGGCTGGAAGAGCAGCCTTGGATCTGGGGCTTGCCACTGGTGGCGATCATCTCCATTGGTAATCTCCTTACTTTAAGGCCTAGGGTCGGGTTAAAACCTGACCTCAGGTTTGTAGGCCGGAATGGACGCCGACAAATGCGCGTTACTAAGGAGAAAGCAAAGAGCGTGCCTGTGCTGTAAAAGATTTAATCTATTGTTTTATAATGATTTGTTTTTTTTATGCAATGTTTTGTGATAAAGACGACAACGACATTGGGGGCGGAATGTCGTAAAAGAGACGTGGCGGTGTGGAGGAATATTATGGCTGTCGACTGGTTAATGCCCTGCAGGGTTGTCACAACTTCCTCACCGGGATATCCAATATCTGAATCCTGTAAGCTACTTGCCGCGCCGTCATTCCCAGCAGCCGTGCGGCTTTGGCTTGCACCCAGCCCGCCTGTTCCAGCGCCGCGATGACACGATCACGTTCATCCAGCTCGGGATCATCCAGATCCACCGTCTGCACGGTGGCTGGCAGCGGGGCGCCCTGCAGATTAATGACCCCGGTCAGGCCGATCGCCTCCTGATCGATGCAGCCCTGCTGGCTCATGATCGCCGCGCGCTCCAGGCAGTTTTCCAATTCACGGACATTGCCAGGCCAGGGGTGTTGCATCAGCAGACGGATCGCATTGTCCTTGATCTCCAGAGGGCGGCCCTGACGCTTCGATAACTTGGTTACTAGAAAGCGGGCCAACGCAGGAACATCTTCAATCCGCTCGCGCAGCGGAGCGACCTGAATCGGCATCACATTGAGGCGATAGTAGAGATCTTCACGGAAATCACCCTCGGCGACCTCGGCCTCCAGGTCGCGGTTGGTGGCTGCGATGATGCGGACATCAACCTTGAGCGTTTTGGTTCCGCCGACGCGCTGTAGCTCTCCCTCTTGAAGTACTCGCAACAGTTTGGCCTGAAAGGTGGGGCTGATCTCGCCGATCTCATCCAGAAATAGGGTGCCGCCATCTGCCTGTTCAAAGCGGCCGATATGCTGGCTTGAGGCCCCGGTGAAAGCGCCCTTTTCATGCCCGAACAGTTCCGATTCGAGCAGGTTGTCGGGCAGTGCGGCGCAGTTAAGCTTGATAAAGGTCGAGCTGGCGCGGGGTGAGTTGTAGTGAATAGCACTGGCGATCAGCTCCTTACCGGTGCCCGACTGACCCCGAATCAACACCGTAGTGTCCCATTTCGCCACCTGGCGTACCTGTTCGAAAACCTGCTTCATACGAATGGATGAACCGATAACGTTATCGAAACCGTGTTCACCCTTGATCGCGCGACGCAGGCTGTCACGTTCGTTGGTGAGGTTCTTACGTTCGCTCTCGCCCTTCCAGGAGAGACGCACGCTGTTGCCCATCAGATTGGCGATCACCTCCATCAGCTGGACTCGATCCTGCAGTAACAGCTTGGCTTCTCGGGGCGGTTGGACCGCGAGCACCCCGACCGGGGTTTGGTTACCGGCAAAGATGGGTACGCCGATAAAGGGTAGGTCACTATTGTAGATTCCCAAGCGGTCAAGAAACTCGGGTGCATCGGACAAACGCTCAACCACCAGCGAGTCACCGGTTTCCATAATTTGCCCCACCAGCCCTTCACCGGCCTGATAGGTAACGTTGGGCAGAGTGCGCTGGTCCGGAGTGTGAACCGCATTCAGTAAGAGTTCTCCGCTCTTAGGATCGAGTAGAATCGCCATCCCATAGGAGAGTGAGGTCTTGGTATGCAAGACTTCGAAAACCTGTTTGAGCGTGGTTTGAAGGTCCAGCGAGCGATTTAGCAGCTCGCTGACGCGATACAGGGTGTTGAACTGGATTCGCAACAGCTCACCACGGTGGCGTTCGCTGCTGATGGGGATAGATACACTATTCACAGGAGTGCCTCACAACGTAGATAGGCTAGGGAATGTCAGCACAAAACGGCAGCCCGGATCATCGATGCGGTCTATTTCGATAGTTGCGCCGTGATCGTTGGCGATCTCCTGGGCCAGTACCAACCCCATGCCACCATGATTAGAGGGAGTTTTACGGGTACTGAAAAAAGGTTCGAACACCTTATGGCGGTTGTCATTGGCAATGCCGGGACCGCTGTCGCTAATAATCACCCGTACCGCATCTGATAAACGCTCGGTCTGGATCAGCAGTTCGCGATTCGGGGTCCTGTGATCGGCCATGGCGTTGAGTGAGTTATCCAGTAACTGCTTGAAGAGGTTGCAGAGCGAAATGTCATCACCGAGCACGCTGGGTAGAGTGCTGCAAGGCTTCCAATCGATAATGACGCCATCAGCTAGGAATCGTTCGGTATAGAGCGACAGCACCTCGCGCAGTAGTTCGTTGAGGTTCAAGGGCATTTTGCGTTTGGTCGGGATACTGGGCACCGAGTTCTGGAGCCTGTCGATCGCCAACTGGCAGGACGCTCGAACCTCAAGCAGGGTTTTGTGTAGCGGATCATCGCTGCCACTGCGTTTTTCTTGAATCGCAGCGGCTGCGCCAGTCATATTCAGGGGGCGTTGCAGCTGGTAGATAGCGCCGTTAAGGGCCTCGCGCATGCTGTGCACCAGCTCGTTTTCGGCAAGGCGTGCCATCAGCGAATTGATCCTGACCTCTTGTTGCTGCACCTTCAGATCGGTGATGTCATTGAGGGTCAGCAACAGGCAGTCATAGGCTTGCTCCTGATTGAAACTGTCATCGCTCTGCCAAAGTTGCAGCGAGCTTCCTGAGCAGCTCAGCCAGCGTGGGGTGCTGATTCCAGGAATGTCATAACGTAGTTCTAGGCCGCTGAAGCTCGGACTGTCCTTAAAAACCAGCCCTAAGCGTTTGGCGACGACAGAGAGCAGCGCCTGCGTATCGCAGCCCAGGATTAAGCAGAGCTGCTCTACGGCAGGATTTTCAAACCGCACTTTGTCCTGATGATCGATCAACAGTGTGGCGACCGGGCTGGTTTTGACGATCGATTCAGTTAGGGTGCGCTGGTTTTCCAGCTCCTGATTGAGCCTCTGAAACCGGGTGATATCACGGTGCATCGCCAGGTAGTGACTGGTCTGTCCTGTCTGACTAATTACGGGCGTGATGGTTAGCTCTGCCAGGTAGAGACGATTATCTTTACGTTTGTTGACCAGACGCCCAGTCCACACCTGCTGCTGTAACAGCTTGTCCCAGAGCTCACCATAAATGCAGCTCGGTGTTCTACCTGCTGAAAGCATCCGCGTCTGTTGCCCTATGACTTCGTCAGCAGCGTATCCCGTGACGTGGCTGAAGGCCTCATTCACATACAGAATTTTCGATTCAGTATCGGTGATGGTGATAGCCATCGGGGACTGCTTGACAGTTTCAAAATAGACCCCAGCAGGCAGCCCTGCATTGCCGTCGAGCATTGCTGTTTGATCTCTGGTCATAGTGTTTCCTATCTGGTTTACCCTGACGTTTACTCCTCAGTTCGCTGATTCGAGCGCGCGGATTGAAGTAGATCGACCTGGTGCGGATCTGGCATGGATGGCGTCAGGTTAGATACCGTTCTAGGTGCCTGCGGCTCTCTTTTTTATATTGTCTAGCAATTAATGAGCCATGCATGAAAATGGCGCTCTAGGCCAGTAACCATGCAGAAAGTACGGAATGTGGCCTTTGCTACAAAGCGTTGCGACGGAATGGTTTTGTGTGAGGTAGACAACACCCGTCTCAGTCTGTCTATAGTCAGTCTTATAAAAATAATGCATTAAAAATCAATATTATAGATTTAGTTATCAGCCTGTTTTTTGGCTGGCATAGCTTCTGCAGAGTCTCGAAGGGGGCGCTGAGATATATATAAGCATTGCACTATTTTGGGTCTCCAGGCTCCTGTAGAGCCCTATTTGGATCCCCTTCTGTTGAAAACAGATTTGGAAATCCTGAATTGGAAAGCCTGATACGAGCACCTGAGTTGAAGTGCCTGAGTTGGAGAGCCTGAGTTGGAGAGTTATGTGACTGAATACCTGTTGTTGATCCTCGGCACTGCGTTGGTGAATAACGTGGTGCTGGTGAAATTCCTAGGACTCTGTCCGTTTATGGGGGTGTCGGGAAAACTGGAGACAGCTCTGGGTATGGGGATGGCAACTACCTTTGTGCTGACCCTCGCTGCAGCAGCCAGTTGGACGATCGAACAGCTGGTACTAATCCCGTTGGGGATAGGGTTCTTGCGGATTCTGTTTTTTATTCTGGTGATCGCCGCCGTCGTTCAGTTCACCGAGATGCTGGTGAAGAAAACCAGTCCGGTGCTGTATCAGATGCTGGGTATCTTCCTGCCGCTTATTACCACCAACTGCGCGGTGTTGGGCGTGGCCTTGTTGAACGTTCAGGAGGGTAATAGTTTCTTGCAGAGTGTTCTCTACGGCATGGGCTCGGCGCTTGGCTTCAGTCTGGTCATGGTGATCTTTGCCGGCCTGCGGGAACGCTTGGAATATGCCGATGTGCCCGAAGCGTTTGCCGGAACCCCGGTTGCCTTTATTGTCGCCGGTCTGCTGTCGATGGCGTTTATGGGTTTTGCCGGACTGCCAACGCACTGATTGTCGATGCACTAGCCATCCACTACCCAT
>CAXBEA010000120.1:0-9826 GCA_963974645.1 uncultured Neptunomonas sp.
ACGAGTAAGAGCAGGACCGATGGCGAGGACGCAGCGATGTCAGATAACGGCTTAATATATGGATTTGTACTCGATGGTCAGGGCGGCGGCAAGCCGGTCGATCTGTTCCACGCCGCTCGGTGGCAGCCAGAACAGGGGCTGCTCTGGTTACATTTTGACTACACCCTCCCCCAAACGATCGACTGGATCAACGACACCAGTGGCCTGGATGCGCTAGTCGCAGAAGCCCTCCTCAGCGAGGAGACCCGCCCCCGCGCAACCCCGCTGGGTGATGCGGTGCTAATCGCGCTCAGAGGCGTTAACCTCAACCCGGGGTCAGATCCGGAAGATATGGTTAGCGTGCGCATCTGGACCGATGGCAAAAGAATCATCAGCACCCGTAAACGCAGAATACTGTCACTTACCGATCTGGTTGGGCTGATTCAGTCAGGAGACGGGCCAGAGAATGCCGGACAGTTTTTGTCCATGTTATCCGAGCGACTGACCGAACGGATGAAATCGACCATCGAAGATATCCAGGATCAGGCCGCCGAGATCGAGGAGTTGATCCTCACGGCGGAGAGTTACGACCTGCGTAATCGGATCTCGCAGCTTAGGCGTGCCATCATTTCGCTAAGGCGCTATCTGTCGCCACAAAAAGAGGCGATGCAGCAGCTCCAGATCGCTCAGCTCAGCTGGCTGGAAAGCCCTGATCGTCAATCTATCGGTGAAGAGTCAGACCATATCACCCGCTATACCGAAGAGCTGGACATGATTCGGGAGCGCACTGCAGTCGCCCACGAAGAGCTCACCAACCGCCTCGCCGAACAGCTCAACAACCGCATGTATGCACTGTCGATGGTAGCTGCGGTATTCTTGCCGCTGGGTTTTTTAACCGGATTGCTGGGGATCAACGTTGGCGGCATGCCGGGAACGGATAACAGTGCTGCGTTCTGGATCGTCTGTGCATTGCTCACGGTAACAACCACACTGCAAGTCTGGGTCTTCAAGCGTAAGCAGTGGCTGTAGCAGCCTACTGCTAGAAGTCTCGCTGAAAAGGCTCATCCGCAACCAACTGCTGCAGCTCGGCTAACACCTTGGCCAAACGGGCCCGCCCCGCGCGATCAAACAGGTAGCCGCCGATGCCGCTGGCCATCGGCTCTGTCTCCGGATCACCCTGGGTCAGAGCGACGCAGTACAAACGGATCTGCTCCAACTCAGGATCATGGTAGAGCGGATAGCCGATAAACAGATCCCACTGGTTGCGCTGTGCGCTTCCCTCAAGCACCGCCTGCAGCAGCCTGACCACCTGTTGCCGAGTAGGTCGGTAGCGGCTGGTTTTACTCCGTGAGAGCACCCACGCCAGCAGCCCTATAACCAGCAGCGAAAAGACAAAGGTGAGCAGTAACTCCAACACAGGGATTACTCCGTTAACAAAACGGTCTACTGTTCAAAGTGGCCTACTGTTCAAAACGCCTACTATTCAAAACCCCTACTGCTCAAAACGATAGTTGCTCAAGGCCTTCGCCGCCGCAACAATCGCCTGCCGATGCTGGTCTTCCAACGCTTCTCGTTCTTGGGTAAAGGCGAAACGCTGCTTCAATTTAAGCTTTTTCCACTCATCCAGAATGGGCATATGCTTGGTCGATTCGTACATCTGGTTAATGATACTGAAGCTCTCATGCTCATGCAGATAGGGTGCTAAATGGTCGAGTAGTTTTTTTAGCCGGATACAGCCCTCCGTCAACTCGCACTGGCCGTCACCCACCGCAGCGGAGATCACTCTAACACTCTCAATCAAGTAATCACGCTGCTGCTGCGCCTTGGCACGCACCTCTTCCAACACTTGCTGCTGCGCCTCTCGCGCCTCTCGCTGGGCTTTTAACTGTTTACTTATCAGCCAGATAAGGGCTGCTATCACGACCACTCCAGCCACGATCAGTACATCTTGATACTGCGCTAGCATTCGCTTGTTCCTTTTTAATCGGGCTGTTAATTAAACCTAACCGCTATTGTAGCGATAGATAGAAGACGAGACTACGTCATTCCTAACCGCTCTAAGGGACCATAAAACCTATTCGCGACAAACTTTAGGACTTTTCCCGATATTGCGGCTTCTGCTGCGGCGGAACAATAGCCACAACTGGATCGGGATAGATCGAATTCGACAGGAGGTCGGATTTTAGGTTTCAGCTTGAAACCAGTCAGGATGGCACCCGTTAGGATGGCACAGAGAACTCGCTATCAGGATGGTAGCGAGTTCTCTGTGCCTTCATTTCAGACTTTCATTGCCGAACCCGCGTTACAAAGCCAGTTCCATCCATCAAACCCGGCTTATTATCCCCGCTTTACTCTCCCTACTAGCTCAGCCAGACTTCTGCCTATACTATGTCGACCTGAACCCTGTCGACTTGACTAATGTCACCGGTGAACCCAGAACGCTATTCACCGAGACGGACCTGTCTGAGGCATCGCAATGACTTCTAATTCGAACAAAGTAGTAGGCTGGCGTGAATGGGTTGCCTTGCCAGACTTAGGCATCGAACGGATTAAAGCCAAGGTCGATACCGGCGCCAGAACCTCGGCGCTACACGCCTTTCAATTGGAAGCCTTTACCCGCGAAGGTAAAGACTGGGTGCGGTTTGATCTGCATCCGCTGCAGCACGATCAGGAAACCAGTCTGAGCTGCGAAGCGCCGGTGCTGGATATACGCGCAGTAACCGATTCGGGCGGACACAAAGAACAGCGCTATGTAATCTCGACAACCCTGTTGATCGGCAACGAACGTTTTCCGATTGAAGTAACCCTGACCAACCGCGACACTATGCGTTTTCGAATGTTGCTCGGCAGAACTGCACTCGCAGGCCGCTTCAATGTCGATTCTCAACTATCTTTTTTGAACAGCTATACTGGATAAAACTCGTGTAGCAACAGGCCGCTATTAGCACGCTTTTAGGGATCTACACCCGTTAGCTTTACCAAACAACCTCCTTCAACATCTTATGAGTCTGTCCTATGAGACTAGTTATCCTGTCACGCAATCAAAGTCTGTACTCCAGCAAACGTTTGGTGGAAGCCGCCAAACAGGCAGGGCACGAAGTACGCGTTGTCGATGTGCTTCGCTGCTATATGAATATCAACTCCGATGACCCCAGCATCCACTACCTGGGCGAAGAACTGGAACATTTTGACGCTGTTATCCCCCGCATCGGGGCATCCGTCACCTTTTACGGCACTGCGGTATTGCGCCAGTTCGAAATGATGGGAGTCTATCCGCTTAACGAGTCGGTAGCGATCAGCCGCTCACGCGATAAGCTGCGCTCTATGCAGCTGCTGTCACGCAAAAAAGTTGGCCTTCCGATCACTGGTTTTGCCAGTAAACCTGGTGATATTCCCGACCTGTTGGAGATGGTTGGTGGGGCTCCCGTGGTGCTTAAGCTGCTGGAAGGAACTCAGGGGATCGGCGTGGTACTGGCCGAAACTCGCCAGGCCGCACAGAGCGTGCTAGAAGCCTTTATGGGGTTGAAAACAAACATCATGGTGCAGGAGTACATCAAAGAGGCGGGCGGTGCCGACATCCGCTGTTTCGTTATTGGTGACAAAGTAGTTGCGGCCATGAAACGTCAGGGCAAGGAGGGCGAATTCCGCTCCAACCTGCACCGTGGCGGTAGCGCTACGCTGATCAAAATAACCCCACAGGAGCGTGCTACTGCGGTCTTAGCGGCCCGGACCATGGGCCTTAACGTGGCGGGTGTGGATCTGCTTCGTTCTGCGCGTGGGCCGCTGGTGATGGAGGTTAACTCCAGTCCTGGTTTGGAGGGTGTAGAGCGCGCCACCGGTAAAGATGTCGCCGGCGAGATCATCAAGTTCATCGAGAAGAGTGTCGAGGCTAAAAAAACCAACCGTACCCGCACCCGAGGCGCAGGTTAAACGATGACAAACAAGAACCCTGCTCTGGAGATCGCCGGCGAGACCCTCCGCCCGGGAGAGCGCAAATCGCTGCATATCGATCTGGGAAAGTTGTATAACCATACCAACTTAGATCTGGATATCGAAGTGATCCACGGTCGCCGTGCGGGGCCGATACTGATGGTTTGCGCCGCCATCCACGGCGATGAACTCAACGGGGTCGAAGTCTGCCGGCAGCTGCTAAAACACAAATCGCTGAACAGACTTCAGGGCACCCTGATCATCGTGCCGGTGGTGAATATCTTTGGCTTTATCCATCGTAGCCGCTACCTGCCCGATCGCCGTGACCTCAACCGCTGCTTTCCCGGCAGCGACAAGGGTTCGCTGGGCGCACGGATCGCCTATACATTCCGCACCCAGATCCTCAACCACTGTACCCATGTGATCGACATGCATACCGGTGCGATCCATCGCAGTAATCTGCCACAGATACGTGCCAATCTGGACAACCCGGTTGCCGAGATGATGGCCCAAGCCTTCGGCGCGCCGGTCATCATCGACTCCAAACTCAGGGACGGGTCGCTGCGCCAGTGCGCCGATGAGGCCGACATCTCCCTTATCCTCTATGAGGCAGGCGAGGCGCTACGCTTCGACGACAGCGCGATCCGTGGTGGGATCCGCGGGGTAATCAATGTCATGCGCAAGCTATCTATGCTGCCCTCCTCAAAAAATACCAAGCGGCTATTACCTCCCGTGGTGGCCAACTCCTCATCCTGGATTCGCGCCGACGCCGATGGCGTATTTCGCTCGGTGGTGGTACTGGGACAGCGGGTGAGTCGCGGTCAGATCATGGGAGTCGTCGCCTCCCCCTTCGGCGATCAGGAGCATGAGATCTTCGCCCCCAATTCTGGCATCATCATCGGCCAAAATAACATTCCGCTAGTCAACGAAGGTGAGGCGCTCTACCATCTGGCACGCTTTGACCAGAGTCTCAAGGCCGAGCGTCAGGTAGGACGGATTACCGAAGAGATCGATGCTCAGCCTTTTGCAGAAGAGCTTAAGTACGATTAAAACAGGGTAAGCATCCACTCCGGCCATTCAGATTTTCGTTGAATGGCTGGAACAATCTCCACCCACTGCCCTGCTGCTACACTTGTCCGAAATAACCCTTAGCCCTAAATTACGAGAACCGCATGTCAGAAACAGGTAAACGGAAAAAACGCTTTAGACGGACCGGCGAGGAGTTTAACGCCCCCTGGGAGCGCTCTTTTGACCGGGTATTAACCCCGCTGGATAAATTCATCCATCGCCAGACCACCAGCGGTCTGTTATTGATGCTCTGCGCCCTGGTCGCCTTAGCTATAGCCAACAGCCCCTGGGCTGCAAGCTACACCCATCTGATCCACACCCCTCTCTCGGTGGGCGCCGGGAGCTGGTCGATAGAGAAATCACTGCAGCACTGGATCAATGATGGTCTGATGGCGCTGTTCTTCTTTATTGTCGGTCTTGAATTAAAACGAGAAATTCTGGTTGGCGAACTGTCTGAACTTAAACATGCGGCCCTGCCCATCGTCGCCGCTGTCGGCGGCATGCTAGCGCCTGCGCTGGTATTTATCGCCTTCAATGACAATGAGACCGCCCTGCGTGGCTGGGGTATCCCGATGGCGACCGATATCGCCTTCGCCATCGGTGTACTGGTACTGCTGGGCGACCGCATTCCCAAAGCGCTGATCACCTTCCTGATCGCCTTGGCAATCGCCGATGACTTGGGCGCAGTACTGGTCATAGCACTGTTCTATACCGAACAGATCAATGGGGTAGCCCTGGCGTGGGCAATCGGTTTATTTGGGGTGTTGATCACATTCAACCGCGGCGGTGTACGCCACTCTGTACCCTACTTCCTGGTAGCAATATTAATGTGGATGGCGATGCTCACGTCCGGTGTACATGCCACAGTTGCAGGGGTATTGACCGCCTTTACTATTCCCGCATTTCCAAAATACGATCCGCAGCGGTTTTCTCTCTCGGTGCGCACTATGCTAAGTCGGTTTGATGCGGCCTATGACCGCGATGCCGACATCCTCACCAATGACGAGCTACGCAGCCTGACCGCCTCCCTCGAAGAAGGTGTCGCCCTGGTGCAGGCGCCGTTGCAACGGCTAGAGGATCAGTTTCACCTGCCGGTAGCACTGTTGGTGATACCCATCTTTGCCCTAGCCAATGCCGGCGTCCCTCTGGGAATCGACACATTGGGGGAAGCATTTCAACATTCGGTGACGCAGGGGGTTATCGCAGGACTGCTACTGGGCAAGGTGATAGGTATCTTCGGATTTAGCTGGCTGGCGATTAAATTAGGTATCGGCATCTTGCCAGAGGGAACCCGACTAGCGCATATTGCGGGGGTCGGGCTCTTGGGCGGAATCGGTTTTACGATGGCGATTTTTATCGGTGATCTGGCATACTTGCATCAGCCTCAACTCCAGGTACTGGCGAAGACAGGCGTACTCAGCGCGTCACTGCTGGCCGGCATTCTTGGCACCAGCTGGTTGTGGTGGTGTGCACGCCAAGATGCCAAACAGGCAGCAAAAAACTAGGTAGGCTCACTGAGACCTGAAATATTGTTACTTAGACTAGCAGGACAGTAAACGATGGATCCGCTGTGGATTTTAGTTGCCTTTGGAATGGGTTTTTTGGCGCAGCAACTACGCCTTCCGCCTCTGGTCGGCTTTCTGGGCGCAGGTTTCGCCCTCCATGCACTGGGCGCAGAAGGGGGCCCTCTGCTACAGCAACTAGCCGATCTTGGGGTGACCCTGCTGCTGTTTACCATTGGACTCAAGCTACGTCCACGCAGCCTGTTTGCGATTGAAGTATGGGGCAGTGCTGCTGCGCATATGACCCTCAGTGTATTGTTTGTGGCAGGCTTGTTCTTGCTACTTGGAGTGGCAGGGCTAGGGATATTCGCCCTACTGGATTGGCAGGCTGCTGCGGTGATCGGATTTGCCCTCAGTTTTAGCAGCACCGTTTTCGCGATTAAAATTCTCGAAGAGCGCGCCGAACTGAAGAGCCGTCACGGCCAAATCGCTATCGGCATCCTAATCATTCAGGACATTTTCGCGGTCGTATTCCTGACTCTGGCTACCGATAAGACGCCAACTCTATGGGCTGTTGCACTGCTAGCGCTACCACTGATCAGGCCGTTGCTTGGCGCGCTGCTGGTTCGCAGTGGCCACGGCGAAATACAGGTACTTTATGGTTTGGTAGTCGCGGTTTGTGCCAGCGCCCTGTTCGAACTGGTCGGGATGAAAGGAGATTTGGGCGCGCTGATTGTCGGCGCCCTCCTCAGCAGCCACTCGAAGTCGACCGAACTAGCACGCTCACTGCTAAGCTTTAAAGACCTGCTATTACTAGGATTCTTCCTCTCTATCGGCATCAACGCGCTGCCGAGTTTGACCGATCTTACGGTAGCCGTTGGCCTAGTCGTGCTATTACTACCGATTCAAGCGCTGCTGTTTCATGCGCTATTAGCCAGCTTTAAACTCAAAGCGCGTACTGCATTTTTGAGTTCCTTAAGTTTAGCCAACTACAGTGAGTTCGGTCTAATTGTCACCGCAGTTGGCGTCTCTGCGGGCTGGGTCGACTCGCAGTGGCTGATGATTATGGCGCTAGCGCTGGCGATCAGCTTTGTCTTTGCCGCCATTCTTAATACCAACGCGCACAGCTTTTACGCGTCTGCCGAAGCCTATCTACGTCCCTACCAAACCCTTTCGTTGCGAGCGGAAGATCAGCCGATCGATCTAGGTGGCGCCGAAGTACTTATAATGGGGGTTGGCCGGGTCGGCTGCGGAGCCTTGGGTGCTATGCACGAGGCCTATGGCGGTCGCGTCTGCGGTATAGATTCGGATACGCTTCAGGTCAGTCGGCACCAAGAGGCCGGACGCAACGTTATTCTGGGCGATGCCGAAGATGCTGATTTCTGGGAGGGCGTGGACGCGACCCAACTCCGCTTAGTCATGCTGACCTTGCCGAACATAGGAGATATGTTGCAAGCAGTAACCCGATTAAGAGCGATCGGCTATAAGGGCCCTATTACTGCGGTTGCTAAACACGAGGACGAACTCAAGCAGTTGGAATTGGTCGGGGTTCGAGCGGCGTTTAATTTTTATGCCGAGGCCGGTACCGGATTTGCAGCGCATGTGTTGCACAATTTACCCTTAGAGAAAAAGGAGGGCACTGAACAAAAAACAGGGCAAACAGTCCACGGGGAAGAAGCTACAAACACTGAGCACGCCAGGAAACAGCTTGAACCTTCACTCTCTTAAATGGATTCACTCCTGAATATCCGCTCTAGCAGCACTCGCAACCAAGCCTAGTAATCAACCGCGAGTGCTGCTTTGCACAAAAACAGGTCCCCGCCCAGCTTCCGAGCATGCATCGGCACCAAAACCATGCACCCGGATCGTTATAAACCCCGCCAAACACCGCTAAACCTATTGATAGCTCTGGACAAAAAAGATACTCATCACTTCTGGCATAACCCCTGCATTAGCCTCTGTAACAAATTTTAATGCTACGAGGCAATCCCTATGAACAGCAAACCCGAGCGCTTCAACCTGCTCGCTTTCAGCGGCAAGATGAAGATCCTGCATATGAGTTGGGTGGCTTTTTTTATCACCTTCTTTGTCTGGTTTAACCACGCCCCGCTGATGGGCGTAATCGCCGAATCCCTGGGGCTGACCCGCGCCGAGATCAAGACCCTGCTGATTCTCAACGTGGCGCTAACTATCCCCGCCCGAGTATTGATCGGCATGCTGACCGACAAATATGGCCCTCGGATTACCTACTCGGCAATTCTATTTATCTCTGCCTTTCCCTGCTTTATGTTCGCCATGGCTGACAGCTTCGAGCAGGCGGCCATCTCCCGTTTCTTGCTGGGCTTTGTCGGTGCCGGCTTTGTGGTCGGTATTCGTATGGTCAGCGAGTGGTTCCCCGCGAACGAACTAGGTACCGCCGAAGGGATCTACGGTGGCTGGGGCAATTTTGGTTCTGCGGCTGCGGCGATGTTGCTACCCACGCTGGCGCTGCTGTTCGGTGGTGAAGACGGCTGGCGCTATGCGGTCGGACTGACCGGCGCGATCAGCCTGGTGTTCAGCTTTATCTGGTACCAGAACGTCTCCGACACCCCCAAAGGATCGACCTACTTTAAACCCAAACAGATCGGTGGTCTGGAAGTCACCAGCACCGGCGACTTCTTCTTTTTATTAGTGATGAAGGTACCTATGTACGCAGCCCTGGCGCTGCTGACCTGGAAGCTCTCTCCGGAAGGCGTTTCGACTCTGAGCCAAACCGTCGCCACCCTGATTTATGCAGGTCTAGCTCTGCTGTATGTCTATGACTGCTACAAAGCCTACAACATCAACAAGAACCTGTTTGTCGAAGAAGTTCCCGAGATCCATCGCTACAAGTTCAAGCAGGTCGCAGTGCTCAATGTGCTCTACTTTGCCACCTTCGGTTCCGAGCTCGCTGTGGTCTCGATGCTGCCGCTGTTCTTCGCCGATGTGTTCGAGTTGGATATGGTTTACGCCGGCCTGCTGGCATCGGCCTACGCCTTTATGAACCTGGTGTCTCGTCCCGGTGGCGGCTGGTTGAGCGATCGCTTCGGCCGCAAGAGCACCCTGCTGGTACTGACCGCAGGTCTGGCCAGCGGCTACGCGCTGATGGCGATGATCGACAGCTCTTGGCCGCTGTTCCTGGCCGTTGCCGGTGCTATGGCCTGCTCGTTCTTCGTCCAGGCCGGTGAGGGTGCGGTATTCGCAGCCGTACCGCTGATCAAACGCCGCCTGACCGGTCAGATTGCAGGCATGACCGGTGCTTACGGTAACGTCGGCGCCGTCGTCTACTTGACCGTGCTCTCGCTCGTCGATTACACCACCTTCTTTAT
>CAXBEA010000121.1:0-9693 GCA_963974645.1 uncultured Neptunomonas sp.
AAAAGCCGCTAACCCTTGATAGGCTGCGGCTTTTCGGATCGCTCCGGACTTACTGAAACTAAATAATGGCGGGAGGGAGACCGTCGAACAGAGTGGCTATCTAATTGAATCTACTATAGATACTCATCAGCAAAACCAGCCAGTGTTACTTTCAGTGTGACTATAGAGCAAAGTCACCAGTGATACTGGGCAAGGCTGGAAAGTCCCAGCGAAGAAAGGCATGATTACAATAGGAGCGAAAGAGTCTTGTCTTTTTCTAACAAGAAACAAGGCCCTACTCCGCCTCCGTGTTATCCTGGCTTACCTAGTCAAGGTTTTGCTTAGAGCGGTGCAACCTTTCGACCTGCTAGCCTTAAATATTCAGAATCCATGATCCCTAAACGCATCCATGCCCGGGTTAGTTCGGCCATGTCACGCATTGCTCTATCGTGTCGTACCTCTCCCAGCCATTGAAAGGTGATTCCTTCTGGAGTAGAGAAAGAAAAATGATCTGGGGTCTGTGAAGCTAAAACACGACCTAACTGACTATCTCCTTTAAAAACATAAGAAGATATTTTCATTGGGTTAGGATCGACACTTAACTTGAAAATATCGCCATCTTTCGCAGGAACAATTAGATCTTTCTTATCCTTGTCCTTGGTAACCCTCTCCAGCTTCAGGAAAACAAAACCTCTTTCTACTCCACGAAGACGAACAGTGTCACATGCTGGAGTTATGCAGTATAAATACGCATCGTTAGCCTCGTCCAATAGCAATGTTCCCAAGGTTAATGTTGGACGCCAGCCTGTATGTGATTTTAATTTACTTGCGCCGAAAGCCTCTCGCTTCAAAGATACTAGCCGGGCAAACTTCCCTTCTGTAACCATTGTAGCTGCTTTCGATTTTTCATCGCTTTCCCCTTTATGTAAGGAAAGAGCAATTTTAGGTTTTTGCTGCTCCCCAAAAGTATAACTATGCCCGTTAAGAAAAACGGCTTTCTGGGTATTTCCATCAATATGCCCGGAGTTTAAACCGGAAAGAAATTTATAATCAATCGTTGTTGAGGTCCCAGCTCCATTCTCATCCTTACCAAGTATTTCAATCGTAGGAGGTCTCTTTGGATGGCCATTTTTTTTAATCCACTCTTCTATCCTCTCACTGCCAAGCATGCGATCTGCCACTCGCTCTAAGCCGATAGCCGCATCAAATTCAGAGCCAATCAACGACCTCATCAGCTCATCTACATCACTAGCCGGATCTGTAATTAGACGATTGGCAACGTAAGCTGCATCTAGTTCTTTCGGAAAGCGTGACGCTATATGATGAGCGTTTTTTCTCAGTGCGGCGATGGCGGCAAAGGCGAAAGAAGGAAGGATACCGTCCGCCAACTCTGTCATTGCTTCGAGCAATTTCTCAGGCAGATCATGATCAAAGACGCTTTGTTTCTGGAGAACAATTAAACAATGGTAGTCCCCCCGTCCTTTTAAGTTATTAGGATCACTTTTGGTAAAGGCCAGTCCGTGCTCGCTAAGTTCATTTTTAGCTGTTGTGTAAATATCACTAAGGGTACCTGCGGCTTCACCAGTATAGATACAGATCAAGCGTACTCGCCCATTCTGTTTGGCATCCATCTCCGCAATTTTTCGTAGTGCTTTCATTGCCACCATCGGAGACTTGTCTTTAAGATGCCAATCGAGAACCAGAATATCTGCAAGATTTGCGGCTTTAGCAATGCCACTGGCGATATCATCCTCACTGTCTGTTTCTGTGGGGAGGAAGAATGAGCATGGTATATCACTCTTTCCAAAAGCGCTGGTTAATTCCTGAATGTAGATGTTATGGTCACTTCCATTTTCGTTTTCAGCGCTGTCAGAAGATACTGTATCGCCGCTATCTAGTCCTTGGTCGCCCGCCCCCTCAAAGGCATCCTCATCCTCCCCATTACCAAGTCCATCAACAGACACTACAATCGCTTCTACATCCTCGACAGTAACTACTTCCCGACGGAGCTGCGGTCTATCATCAATAACAACAGCGCTAGAAACAAACTCTTTAACCGCTTGAAGTGTTAGCTCTTTCCACTTGGACAACGGGTCGACTCCGTTGGCTTCCATGTTATTTTCCATGATCCATACCCTCTCCCTCTTCGCTCTCTAGCCGAGTGATTTTGAACACAGGGTTAACGTCTCGACCTGACTGGATTAGTTCCAGAACAAAGCCTTCTCGTTGAAGTGTCTCTCTTGATATAGCAAGTCCAATACCTCTACCCCCCGGCTTCATTGTTTCTCCAAAATCAAAAATTCGGTCCTTGAAGCGCTCTTCTATACCAGGGCCTGAGTTGGAGATTAGGAACCCTTCATTGTCGACATCAAGGTTGATCTCTTTCAACTCTTTAGCACCGTTTGCTACCCAATAGATTGCGTTATCTATGATGTTTACAAATGCGCCCAGCAGGGTCGATGACTTGCACAAAACTGTCCGCGATAGGAATGCATCGCTGGCCTTCAAAGATATGTTGTCCTCTTCAAATTTTGATCGAAATATTCGCAGCAGGTGGTTTTTAATCTCATTGCCGTTTATCTCAATGTTTTGACGATTTAAACGCCGACCCAGTGGATCCAAGGCCTTCAAGTAACCATCGAGGTGATCGAAGGAGTCACGCAGTCGACGGTATATTTTGTTGAGCTTCGGAGTTCCTTTGGCATAGGGGATCAAGTCACGCATCGCCGTACGCATATTAACGGCTGTTTTTTCAAATTCATGCTGAAGAATACCGACCGCCATTCCCATCTGTGAAAAGTCGGAGTAAAACTCAAGCTGCTCTTCCAATCGAAGATTATATTGCTCCAATGCACCGGTGCGGTCATCCAGTGTTTCCCGGTCCTTTATACTCTCGGTCAAATCCACCATCTGACGCCGCAGAGCATCGAGCAGGGAGGTTTCTCTCTCTCGCAGTAAGGTGAGCTTACTTTCGAACTCACGCCGCGCACTATCCAATGCTTCTGGGTTCGCTGCTGATGTGCGAACAAACTCGGTTAGATGCATTTCCAGATCTTCTCGGAACTCAGAAAATTCTTCCCTGACCACCGCCTTGAGCGTTTTTTGCATCGCCTCTGTTGCGCTATATGCGTTACTTCGTAAGGCTGCCACCTCTTTTACGATAACATCCCGGTTCTTCTCCATGCTTTCGAGTACGATCGCCCGGCGCTGGGCGTGACCTATTCGATGCTCTACGGCTTTAAGAATAATCCGTTCTACCTCATCCCGAAGAGGGGTGAATACGGTTTTCTTCAATGACTCATAGATAGGAAGGTAGGCATTCCAGTCTTTTTCCAGCGGACCTTTAGTAGACAAGCCTCTGGGCATGGTAATACGCGCAGACGCTTCAACATTTCGTATATCGACATATGTCCCTAATTCCAACTCACGAACAGCGACAGCTAAGTCTTCATCCTTGTCAACAAGCGTAATCTTGTCTAAGCGTGCTTGAACACTAGTGATAATTTCTGCACATTGTGTTTCAAATGCATTGCTCTCGTAAGCATCGAAAAATGCATCTAACAAGCCTTTGAAATCTTTTCGGCGCTCATCCGCTTTTTTCTTCTGTTTACTGAGCAGTTTTGCTTCCGCCGCCAGCTCGTTCTTTATGTTCCAATAACCATCACCTTGAGGAGAGCTAGGCCGGAAAAACTCTAGCGCTAATCGCTGGAAAAAATTGATGAGGACGGCCCGAAAATCTCGATAGGCTAAGTTTTGTCGAAACCCTTCTCGACCGGCCTTCTCCACGAGTTTTGGATTAGTACTATGCCCTACCGTGACATGGCCAAAACCTCGACGATACGAGAAGAACCAATCCTGTGCGCTTTTAGTCCGACGCTTCTCGACCTCGAGGAAATCGACGTCTGAATTCCCGTAAGGCAAGACCCGAATACCATCTTTGTAAATGTAAATCCCGCCAAAACGGTTGAGCTTCTCCACAATAGCAATGTGAGAATCTTTGTCGAGATTACTTTCTTTCGGGTTACCCATCACATAGGCATAGCTGATGGAAAAAGGACCGCACTGAGTCACTCGCCCCCGGCCTTCAGACCAGTTGCAGGTAAAGGTTTTCTCTTCGCCATAAACATTGACCGTTCCGGTGAACTGGCCGCACTCATCGAAAGTGCCCTTAAAATGGTGATCTGCTTTTTCAAACTCTTCAGGTAAAAAGAAATTTGCAGGGCCGATCAACTCGTTAGGGTACTCATCAAGGTGGTGGTCGCGAAACTCTGTTTTCAGTCGTGGAACTTCTCCCGTCATAGAATTAGAAAAACCAAGCAGAAATCGCTGTATGGCCGAGGTATCGTTGTCGATACCTCCATCGATGTCGTCGTTTAACTCAGGAGCGGTGGGGAGCAAAATGAAGTGGGTTCCGTAGCCATCCCCCTTGAGTGATAGCCGTTCATCCCCTTCTTTGCGATATACTTCGAGGGTTGTATCAATCTTGGCCGGATCAATTCCAGAAATTCTTGTCGCTTGATTTTTCAATTCATCAAAAGCTTCTGGTTCAAGCTCATCATGCAACCCTTCGATATTACCTAGGACTTGGTCCAGAAGACCTTGGATATCCTTGCTGGAAGGAAGCGAGCCATCCCTAAATGTTTTTATAGGCACATCAATCTGTGAAATATCTAGCCCTGGCTGTTCGAACAAGCCCCAATGGACAAGCGCGACAACTAAGTCATGATGCCCCTCTGGCCGAATGGCTCTGGTCAGCAACAAAGTAATGGGGGCGATAGCGGCAATGGCTAGGCGACCAATCCCTTTTTCACCCATGGCCGGGCGACGGGGGAGGTTTTTCGGTCCCGTGTAAATTTTATCGTCAACTTCAAGGTTGGCGTTTAAACGACTTTCGGTTCCAAGGGTAAGCCAGCGCCCTTCCACTTCTTCCCTGGTCATCCCATAACCATCATCGCGTAAAACGAGTATTCGCTTGGCACGAAAATAGTCAATTTCTGCACGTTCGGCATAAGCATCATGGGCATTTTTGAACAACTCGTGAATGGCGGTGGGGATTCCCGCAATTTGCTGCCTGCCGAGCATGTCTACGGCGCGAGCCCTAACTGTTAACTTAACCATAACGCCTCGTTGTTGGTTCTATTGATTGCCATGAGCAATGACACTTAGGATGGATCGGCACAAGGGGGGATAATGACGTGACTCCGCTTCATTATGCATGAAGAGGTATAAGAAAATGATTTTGGGCGTCATTTTCCCATATTCGTGCCTACGGTGGTTAAGATCGAGAGCGAAGAACGCGATGCAAATTACGCCCGATAGCAGTCACCATTCCCGGAGGGACGGCATTCCCTATCTGTGTAGCGATTTGCCCCGAATTTCCTTTAAATATGTAATCATCAGGAAACGATTGCAAGCGTGCAGCCTCGCGCAGGGTGATTGCACGATCTTGTTCCGGGTGAACATATCGACCTTTAGTAATATCAGTGCATCCCGTTGTCAGTGTCGGAGCAACATCGTCCCAACTCATTCGACCATAGGTATCAGGAAAGGTGTTTTTACTTTTCCCTCGATGGCATTCCAACTGAAGGTGTAGAGGGATGGATGCGCGGCTTCCACCGTTTTTCGGTACATACCTCAAACGCTCTAAATTTAACAAGGAGTGTCGTCGTGCAAAATGAAGTGGGTCAGACTCATTATCGGTTCTGCCTATCGAAGGAACAGGCAGGTCGGCGATGGCATCACGTACCGTCTTTGAAATCCAGGGGCCGTCAGAACCAGAGACAGGCTCTTTAAACAAGGACTTTCCGGCTGCGACTAAAATCATCCGTTGGCGGCGCTGAGGCACTCCGAACTGAGCCGCATCAACCTGTTCGGGTTTTCCTAACCGATAACCTATACCATCCAGTTTTTTATGAAGAGTATCGAAAACACCTTCGCGCTCCAGACCAGGAACGTTTTCAAAGAGAATAAGTTTCGGTTTCAAGCACTCGGCAAAACGGACGGATTGTAAAACCAGATCAGCACGCTCGTCCTTAGATGAGCGCTTCTTATTTTGACTGCTAAATGGTTGGCAAGGTGCACATACAACTAGCAAATCCAGCCCTTGAGGTAATTTAGACTCAAAAACAGTCGGACACACTTCGCGGATGTCGCCTTGGAGTAAACGCGCTTCAGGGTGGTTAGAGCGGTATGTGCTGCATGCCATCATATCAAGATCTATTGCACCCACGACGTGGAAACCCGCGCGCTTCAGGCCGTGCGTTACAGCACCAGATCCGCAGTATAAATCGATAACGGTGAAGGATGGCGTGGTAGATATCGTTGGCATTAATTTCAATATTATCAGTGTGTTGTCGATTATTTCTGTGAGAAAGCCAAGCTAGGCATAACCACAACGTGTCTTAATAGCAGAATTGAATCACGAACGGAGAGCCAAAACAGATATATTTTAACATCAATGCTGCCAAGATTGGGGTGATCATATTGCGTAGGGAATGAGGATTTACAAGGGAATTCAGGAATCTGGGATAGGCCTTTCATTTTGACACGTGCTTTTAAACTCATACCTCTGTCTTTGCGCAAGACCATCAGGCCCCCAAGCGAAAAAGGGGTCAAGTCCTGCCTTTTGCCCTGTCGACCCAGGGTAGTTACAAGCTCCGTGGTTTTTCTGGCCAACGTAGCCACACCACGTTTAGTAACACTGGCTAGTGATACCTACTCTGTTGCCAAAAAAGCGGGATGTTACAAGTATGCTTCGGATGTTACCGGACACAAAAAAGCCGCTAACCCTTGATAGGCTGCGGCTTTTCGGATCGCTCCGGACTTACTGGAACTAAATAATGGCGGTGAGGGAGGGATTCGAACCCTCGATACCTTGCGATATACACACTTTCCAGGCGTGCTCCTTCGGCCACTCGGACACCTCACCATAAAACCGTTACACTGCCTTGATAGGCTTCAAACTCGCACGCTGAGCATGCTCATTACCGTCGGCGTAAACCCCGACGTTTTTACTACCTCAGATCTGACAAGATCACTCAAACATCTCAGCGACCCCTCAATTTCGAGGAGCGCGTAATTTAAAGGAATGACGACAAAAACGCAAACTAATACAAGCATCCAACGTCGTTTTTATCACTTCAGCAGGTAGATATAAAAAAGCCCAGGAGCCGGGAAGAAGATAGCCCCCAGGCCGAAACCATGTATTCAGTCAGCTTGGCGCCGAAGGAATGCGGGGATATCAAGATACTCCATATCATCATCGGTGCCGGTCCTGCCCAGCTCCATCGATGCCTGTACGGGCGCACTGGGCTTATCCAAGACGGTCCGGGACATTCTGCTTTTATCCCGATTAACGGTTGGCAACTCCAGCTGACTAAAGTCGAGGGTACCGTCACTTTTGGTTACCCGCGGACGATTGGATACGACTTGGATCGGCTTAACTTCGCGATTTCCAAGCCCAGTCGCTACCACCGTCACCCGCAGCTCATCACTCATCTCTGGATCGATCACCGTGCCGATAACAACGGTCGCATTATCAGAGGCAAACTCCTCAATGATATCGCCCACTTCACTGAATTCACCCAGGCTCAGATCCAGGCCTGCGGTAATATTCACTAGAATCCCTTTAGCCCCTTGGAGATCAATATCTTCCAGCAGCGGACAGTTAATCGCCGCTTCGGCGGCATCCTGAGCGCGGCTCTCACCGCGGCCTACGCCGGTACCCATCATCGCCATCCCCATCTCGGACATGACCGTTTTCACATCGGCAAAATCGACGTTGATCATACCGGGGCGAATAATCAGATCGGCAATCCCCTGGACAGCCCCTTGCAAAACGCTATTGGCCTCTTTAAACGCATTAACCAGACTTGCACTTGGGCCCAACACCTTAAGCAGCTTTTCGTTGGGTATGATGATCAGGGAGTCGACATTCTCAGCCAGCGCCTTGAGGCCCTCATCTGCCACGCTCATACGCCGCTTGCCTTCAAACGGGAAAGGCTTAGTCACAACTGCAACAGTTAAGATACCCATCTCTTTGGCAATTTCAGCCACGATAGGGGCTCCACCGGTACCTGTACCACCGCCCATACCCGCGGTGATAAAGACCATGTCTGCACCCTGGAGCATTTCAGCAATGCGCTCACGATCCTCCAGCGCTGCCTGGCGACCTATATCAGGACTCGCACCTGCGCCCAGCCCCTTGGTCAGCTCACTGCCAATATGCAGCACACTGGCCTCGGTTAGCCGCTGCAGCGCCTGCGCATCGGTATTAGCGCAGATAAAATCCACACCCTCGATATCACTCGTTAGCATATGCTGGACGGCGTTTCCGCCACCGCCGCCAACGCCAATTACCTTAATCACCGCATTGAGTGGCGCATGATCTACCAGTTCAAACATAATCTTCTCCCCTTGCAAAATCGTGCTTCGCTTGCATCAGCGTTATGAGTTATAGGGTCTACCCTGACCTTATGTTTTTTCCTTATAACGAAGCCGCTAACAGGGCAACGCTTGTTCTGTTCGTAGCTCAAATTAAAAATTATTCTGTAGCCAGCCCTTGATTCGATTAAAGGCACCCGGCCCTGTCGACTTCTGCTGCAACGGCCTCACCCGGCCTTCGATACCGCGCTGCTTGCCACCGTTAGCGGGCAGCTCTTTCTCGGCAAACAGCAGTAGTCCGACACTGGTGGCGTAGATGGAGCTATGCAGAATATCCTCCAGCCCCTTAACCCCTTGCGGCTTGGCCAATCGCACCGGCATATGAAAGATCTCTTCTGCCAGATCGACCGCGCCCTCCATCCGCGCCGTGCCGCCGGTTAAGACGATCCCTGCGGCAACCAGATCCTCGAAACCGCTGCGGCGCAGTTCGGCCTGCACCAGGCTGAACAGCTCGTCATAACGTGGCTCCACTACCTCTGCCAGCGCTTGGCAGCTCAGGTCACGCGGTGGCCGGTCACCGATGCTGGGCACCTTGACGATATCCTCGGTACTGGCCAGCTGTGCCAGCGCGCAGGCATATTTAACTTTGAGCTCTTCGGCGTGCGCGGTGGGCGTACGCAGCGCCATGGCGATATCGCTGGTGACCTGGTCGCCGGCGATCGGTATCACCGCAGTGTGGCGAATCGAACCGCCGGTGAAGATGGCGATATCGGTGGTGCCGCCGCCAATATCGACCATGCAGACGCCGAGTTCTTTCTCATCGTCGGTCAGTACCGCATAGCTCGATGCCACCTGCTCCAGCACCATCGAATCGACTTCAAGGCCGCAACGCTGGACACACTTTTCAATATTCTGGGCCGCATTGACCGCGCAAGTAACCAGGTGCACCTTGGCTTCGAGGCGGACACCGGACATCCCCAACGGCTCTTTGATCCCCTCTTCGTTATCGATCACGTATTCTTGCGGCAGGATATGGAGGATCTTCTGGTCGGCAGGGATAGCCACTGCCCGGGCAGCATCGATCACCCGATCGAGATCCTGCTCGACCACTTCGCGGTCATGGATGGCGACGATGCCGTGCGAGTTCATCGAGTTGATATGGCTGCCAGCAATCCCTACGGTCACCGAGTGAATCTTGCAGCCGGCCATCAGCTCGGCCTCTTCCACCGCGCGCTGAATCGACAGCACGGTGGACTCGATGTTGATCACCACCCCTTTCTTCATCCCGCGGGAGGGGTGCGAGCCGATGCCGACCACTTCGATAGTGCCATC
>CAXBEA010000122.1:0-9663 GCA_963974645.1 uncultured Neptunomonas sp.
AATCGAAAATGAATCGCTCGCAGCAACCCATTCCTCGCCAACAGGGGGTAGTTCTAGTGGTCTGCCTGCTGGTCATCGTCGTGGTCACGTTGATCGCGGCCACGATGATCAAGACCTCAGGCTTTGAAGAGAAGATGGCCGCCAATGCGCAAACTTACAACCGCACCTTTCAGGCCGCAGAGAGCGCCATCGAACTCGCCATCGACTCTGACAGCATGATGTTCGCCGCAATCGACGCCTCCGATAGCCTATCGTCGATTTCTACCGTTTCAATGGGCACCTCGGGCGTGACCGCCACCGCCCAAACCGAGTTTATCGGCCAGGGGATAGCCCCGGGCAACTCCATCGGCTCCGCCTCTACCTATATGTACGAGGTCCACGGCACCGGCGCGATGGTCGATATGAATGCAACCACAGTGATCCGCCAAGGCTACTACCGTGTCAGCTTTGTCGCATCAACGGATGATCAATAGCTGGATGAATCTGGCCGGAGAGATGTTATGACTGTCATCAATCGAAAAATCAGGGTTATCCTCAGCAGTATTATCAGCACCTGGCTGATCTGCACCCCGGCCTGGGCCGATGATACCGAGATCTATTTCGGCGGCAGTACTAACATCACCGTCAAACCCAATGTGTTGTTTGTCTTAGATACTTCCGGATCGATGACCAGTACCGATGGTGGTTCAACCACCCGTTTAGACAGGATGAAGTCAGCACTGACCGGCATTCTTAATACAGCCCAGGATATCAATGTTGGCCTGATGCGATTCAGCAACCCAGGCGGTCCCATCCTCTACCCCGTCACCGATATCGATGAAGCTCTGGTCACCACGGTTCAAGCCGATGCCCTAAACGGCAGCACCTCAGCGTCGATTGAAGAGGGCAACGATGATGCCGAGATGGCATCCGACGGTGAGATGAACCTTACGTCATCAACATTGGATATGACCACTGTCCAAAGTTCATCTAACAGTTCACTTTCATTACGAATCTCGGCAAGCAGCGACGATGCCGAGCAACGCAGTGATAACAGCATGTATCTAACCAGCGGCGACTTGGAGCTCATGGTGGATGGTGGGGTGCAGCGAATAGGGCTGCGGTTCAACAATGTTAATGTTCCAAAAAACGCAGTGATCACGAATGCCTGGCTTGAGTTTGAGATCGACGAACAAAACTCAGCATCCGCGGACCCCGTCACCCTGTTAATTTCTGGCGAGGATACAAATAACGCTGTTACTTTCAGTAGCAGTAGCAACGACATTGGTAGCCGCACGAAGACCAGCGCAAATAGCAGCTGGGCTATTACTACAAACCCTGCTGTCGACAGCAGTTTATCTTCGCCGAGCATCAACTCCAGCGTCCAAGAGATTGTAAATCGTGCTGGCTGGTCGGCAAACAACTCGATGGCGTTTGTTCTCGAATATGTCACCGGTTCTGGTATCCGCTGGCTAGAAACCTACGACGGTGAATCAGCCAACGCCCCGCAACTGCATATCACCTTCACAACGGGAACCCCGACCACTATTTCAGTGCAAATCAGCGGTGCTAACAATGATGCCGAAGAGGATATCGACGATGGTGATATGCACCTCGATAGCAGCGACCTAGAGCTGATGAAAGACAAAGACAGCAATGTCATTCAGAAGGTGGGATTGAGATTTTCTAGCGTCAGCATCCCCGCTGGCGTCACCATCGCTGATGCTCGGCTCGAATTTGAGATTGATGAAGAACAAAGCGAGTCATCTGACCCTGTCACTATCCGGATCTCTGCCGAGGCGGCCAACTCCCCAGGGGAGTTCACCAGCAGTAATGCCAACATCTCTGGACGAATCAAGACTGCCGCTAATATAACTTGGACCATCACCGAGACGCCTGCAAAAAACAATCCCTTAATAACACCTAACCTAAACAGCTTAATTCAAGAGGTCATAGACCGTGGTGGCTGGTCCAACAACAACTCCATGGTGTTTATTATTGAATATGTCAGTGGCAGCGGTATCCGCTGGGTTGAATCGGAAAAGGATGAAGGGGGCAACGCAGCAGCCGAGTTACATGTTACCTACACTGCAGGAGCCACGATTTCCAACACCCAGACTGTAGGATTGAGGTTCAACAATATCAACATTCCGCAGGGTGCTACCATCACCGCAGCGACACTCGACTTTACTGCGGCCAACAGCGATAGCGGCAGCACCAATCTAGTTTTCTATGGCGATGATAGTGATCAAAGCAACCCTTTCACTAGTACCACCAATGATCTAGGCCCGGTCAGTCGGCCTAGAACTACTGCCAATGTAGGTTGGAACGCAGCGGGAACCTTAGCATCCTGGACGGAGGGTACCGAGTACCAAACACCGGATCTAACCTCCATTATTCAGGAAATCATCAATCGCAGTGGCTGGTGTGGCGGTAATAGCTTGGCGTTTTTGGCTACAGGTACCGGCTTGCGAATTGCTAAATCCTACGAAAATGATCCCAGCCAAGCCGTTCAGCTTGATATCAGCTACGACCCCGCTAGCAATCCCAGTGGTTGTATGAATCATGAGTTCAGCATCAGGGTAAACAGTAGCAGTGATGATGCGGAACAGAGCAGTGGTAGTGTCAACTTAACCAGCACCGACTTGGAGCTGGTAACCGATGCCTCTGCACAAACTATCGGTATTCGCTTTAATAATGTTCAACTCAATCAGGGCTCAACTATCGCCAGCGCTTTTCTTGAATTCGCGGTCGATGAAACGACGGCCACAGAGGCAACCAACCTAACTATCAAAGCCGAAAACAGCGCCAACGCAGCGACCTTCACGACCGCCAGCAACAACATCAGTGGTCGCACCACGACTACGGCCAGCGCTAACTGGGCAATCAGCGAACAGTGGTCAGCAGAACACACTCTCAAGCGCAGCGTGGATATAGCGGCGCTGGTTAACGAAGTGCTATCCCGTGCCGACTGGATAGCAGGTAACAGCATGGCCTTTATCATTTCCGGCACGGGTAAAAGAGTCGCTGAATCTTACGATGGCAGTAACTTGGCCCCAAGACTGATCTACTACACCAACCCTGGAAACGTTCCCACCACCAGCAACACCGTGCGCAGCAAGCTGATCGAAGAGGTCAACAACCTCGAGCACAAGAGTGGCACCCCCATTGTCGACAACCTTTACGAAGCGGCGCTCTACTATCGCGGTGACGCGGTCGATTACGGCAAGACCCGCGGCTCGGGCAGCAGCAGCCGAGCGGACACTCGGGTGTCGCACCCCGACTCCTACACTGGGGGTACGCTGTTCCAGCCCGATGGTTGTAATAACGAAAACCTCGGCAGCAGCGCCTGTGCTGACGAAGAGATCACCGGCACGCCAATGTATACCAGTCCAATTACCCAGTCTTGTCAGTCGAACCACATTGTCTTGCTGACCGATGGACAAGCCAGTGTAAACACCTCCGCAGCCAAAGTTCGCACCCTGACCGGTGACGCCAGCTGTATCGATAGCGGCAGTGAAGCCTGCGGTTCGGAGTTGGTCAGTTACCTTAAAAACAGTGACCAGCATTCGCTGGTGAATAACCAAACTATCACCACCCATACCATCGGTTTTAACTTTTCCGACCAGTGGTTGCGCGATCTTGCATCGACAGGCGGCGGCGGTTTCTACGAAGCCGAATCTGCATCCGAGCTGACCAGCGCCTTCGACACCATCATCAAAACCATTAAAGCGGTGAACACCACTTTTGTTCAACCCAGCGTAACGATCAACCAGTTCAACCGTTTTGCCCACCGCGATGATGTCTATTTCTCGCTGTTCAAGCCCCAGGAAACCGCTAAATGGTACGGCAACCTGAAGAAGTACCAGCTCAAAGGCAGCCCAGCGACGCTGTACGACGACAGCACCCCACAGCAGCCGGCGATCGATCCGCTGACAGGTTTTTTCGGTATCAACTCACAAAGCTTCTGGTCAACGGATGAAGATGGCAACCAGGTAGAAAAAGGAGGTGCGGCTAGCCGAATTCCTGCTACCCGTAAAATTTACTCCAATGTCTCCTCCAGCGCTGTACTCAGTGTGGCAGAGAACGTCTTCAACGAATCCAATACATTAATCACCAAAGACTCAACCCGACTCGACATTGCCGGCAAGAGCGATCTATACCGCACGGACCTGCTGCAGTGGGCACGAGGGCTAGATGCAAACGGTGCCCAGCGCTTTGAGCTGGGAGATCCGCTCCACTCTCGGCCGGAGCTGGTCACTTACGACGGTTTAAGTAATACACTCGAGAGCAGCATCTTCTTTGGTACCAACGAAGGATTCTTGCATGCAGTCGATATCAATACCGGCATCGAGCAATTTTCGTTTATCCCCAAGGAGCTGCTCAAAAACCTGGATACCTATTTCATCAACGCCAGTACCGGAGCTCGCCCCTACGGCATGGATGGGGGCATCACCCTCTGGACCAAAGACGCGAACAAAGACGGCGACCTGAAAGACACCGGCGACTTTGCCTACCTCTATATCGGTATGCGCCGCGGTGGCCGTAACTACTACGCGCTTGATGTCACCGATATTAATAACCCCCGATTAATGTGGCAGATCAACGGAGGCCCCGATGGAAGTCCGGGATTCGAAGCGCTTGGGCAAACCTGGTCACGTCCAGTAAAAAGTAAGGTGGTATTCAATAACGTCAAATACGATGTACTGATATTTGGCGGCGGATACGATGCCAATCAGGACGCAGTCACCGTTCGCACCGCGGATAGCATGGGCAATGCCGTCTACATCGTCGATGCCCTGACGGGCGCTAAGATATGGTCTGCAGGCATCGGTACAGGCTATAACGAAACCCATACCGATATGGTTTACGGCATCCCCTCTGACATCCGGGTAATTGACATGAATCAGGACGGGATTGCAGACCAGCTCTATTTTGGCGATATGGGCGGCCAGATATGGCGTTACGATATTTACAATACGGATAAAGACAACCAACTGAACCAATCCGTCGATATTACCAAGATTGCCGATCTGGGTGGCAGCGACGCAGCCAGCAACCGCCGCTTCTACTACCCACCCGATCTGGCGTTGGCTGTAGATGGCAAAAAGCGATATCTGTCGCTGGCGATAGGCTCTGGCTTTAGAGCACACCCTCTTAATATCGCCATCGAAGATCGTTTCTATATGATTAAGCTCTTCGACACTCACGCCAAACCCGTTAGCTGGACTACAGTAACCGAGGCCAGCCTGTACGATGCAACCGCCAATGACATCGGTGGTAGTGATGCCAGCCTGAAAGCGGCAGCAGAGGTGGCGCTGTCCAACACCGATATCAATCGTAAGCAGGGCTGGTATCTGCGCATGACCAACAGCGGCGAGAAGGTGCTCTCTGGCAGCACCACGATCCAAAACCAGATCGTCTTTACCAGCTACCAACCCAAGACCGCGCCAACCGGGTCCTGCAATCCGACCCAAGGCACCAGCCGCGCCTATCTGGTGAGTCTGTTTGATGCAGCGCCTACAGAAGATATCAACGAGGATGGCACCCTCACCGCTCCTGACCGAGTTATTCAACTACAGATCGGCAGCATCCCAGCGACCCCGACGGTCATCGATACTCTGGAAAGCAAGCCAACTGTCTGGGTTGGCCCGGAACGACTCGATCAGGTGAATACCGATGTTGAGTCTTCACGCACCTATTGGATCGAGGAGACCAACTAGTGCCGCGATACAGTTATCTAGCCGGCCAGGCGGAAGCCCGCAGTTCGCAAGCCCGCCCTGCACCTGCCTGTCAAAAACAGGCGGGCTTTACCCTGATCGAAATTATGATTACCGTTGCCATCGCTAGCATTCTGATGGCAATTGCCTACCCCAGCTATCAGCAGTACCTGATCGATAGTCGCCGTAGCGATACCCAGAATACGCTCCTAGCTTTCGCAACGACCATGGAGCGTTACCGTAGCGACAACAACAGCTACGATAACGCCCACAGCGGTACCGGCTACCCGAATCCACCTAAGACGACGGTATTCCCCTCGCAGACGCCGATAGACTCTAGCGATAAATTCTACAACCTGACACTGCAGTCCGCTAACAACAGTGGCTATACCCTCAGGGCAACACCCATATCAGGTACAACACAAGCCGGTAATGGCTACCTGGAACTAACCTCGGTTGGGATTAAGCGCTGGGACAAGGACAACGACGGACTTATCGGGACTGGAGAATCCACCTGGAACAAATAGCAGCTTTAAGGGGACGCTTGAATATTTAAAAGAAACAAACCTATCAAAACAAAAACGGGGGACTGTCGCTACGACCGTCCCCCGTTTTTATTGCTAACACCTAGCACCCGCTATTTACCCCAGATCAGCTGATTTTTTCACCATGCGCTTGACGATCGGCGTGGTAGGAGGAGCGGACCAGCGGGCCGCTGGCCACATGCTTAAACCCGAGTTCTTTACCCAGAACGGCCAGTGCATCGAACTCATCAGGATGAACAAAACGCTCCACCGCAAGATGATCTCGACTCGGCTGCAGGTACTGACCAATGGTGATCATATCGACATTGTGGGCACGCAGATCGCGCATCACCTGCTCAATCTCTTCGATCGATTCGCCCAAGCCAACCATCAAACCCGATTTTGTGGTCACATCCGGACAACGGGCTTTAAATGCCTTGAGTAGATCCAGCGACCATTGATAATCTGAGCCTGGCCGCACCTGCTTGTAAAGTCGCGGGACAGTTTCCAGATTATGGTTAAACACATCAGGCGGAGACAGTTGCAGTGCATCCAAGGCCACATCCATCCGTCCTCGGAAATCAGGCACCAGGGTTTCCACCTCAATATTCGGCACCCGCTGCCGGGTCTGGGTCACACACTCGGCAAAATGGGCTGCGCCGCCGTCACGCAGATCATCACGGTCAACCGAGGTAATGACTACGTATTTCAAGCGCATGTCCGCTATCGCTTCAGCCATCTCGCGAGGCTCGTCGACACTCAAAGGGTTAGGTCTACCGTGGGCCACGTCACAGAATGGACAGCGACGGGTGCAGATGTCACCCATAATCATGAAGGTTGCGGTGCCGTTGCTAAAACACTCACCCAGATTGGGGCAGCTGGCCTCTTCGCACACCGATGACAACTTATGCTCTCGCAGCCGCTGTTTAATCCGGCTGATCTCAGGTGATGAAGGCAGCTTGACTTTTAACCAGCTCGGCTTTTTGAGCATGTCGGCTTTTTCGGTGGGAATAACCTTTATCGGAATTCTGGCTAACTTTTCGGCACCGCGTAGCTTAACGCCCTGCTCTGCCCTTGCTTGCTTAGTTTTTATAGGATTTGACTGTTGTTCTTGCGACATCTAGATTGCCTATACGCGGTCTGACTGAAAACCGGAATATAATTTCGGGGTGAAAGAGACCGCAGTATACCCTAAGCGATCGATGAAAATCTGTTGTAACTGCGTCCCGACAGCTGCGATTTGACACGACGAACCTGTTGCCGGATCAACCAATGCGCTCATCTGGGTCATCGTCAAACCCGCATAACCACAGGGGTTTATCCGTGAAAACGGGCTGAGATCCATATCGACATTCAGCGCCAGTCCATGAAAACTGCAGCCCCGCCGCACCCGTAGTCCCAGCGAGGCTATTTTGGATTCAGACTCTACTCCCTGCTTTACATAAACGCCGGGCGCATCGGCTTTGGCATAACTAGCGATGCCATAATTCTCCAGCAGTTCGACCAGCGCCTGCTCCATCAGGGTCACTAACTCCCGCACCCCAAGCCCAAGTCGACGCAGGTCTAAGAGCAAATAGATGACCTGCTGACCGGGACCGTGATAGGTGACCTGGCCACCGCGATCAACCTTAACCACTGGAATATCACCCGGCGCCAACAAATGTTCAGCCTTGCCTGCCTGCCCCTGGGTAAATACCGATTCGTGCTCGACCAGCCAGAGTTCATCGTCGGTTGTCGCATCACGGTGATCGGTAAACTGCTGCATCGCAGCCAGTACCGGGCCATAGGCCTGGGTACCTAGCTGGCGGATCAGCAATCTACGCGAAGAGGGCTCGAGCATCAGATCACCATCTTAACCACGCCTGTTGCCATCAGTTCCAGATGCAGATTCTTAAGCTGCTCCGGTCCGGTCGCAGTAATCGCCAAACGCACCGAGACAAACTTGCCATTGCGGCTGAGCTGGCTGGTGATCGTGGTCGTATCCAGATCTGGGGCATGCTTACGCACAATTTCAACCACCAGTGTTTCGTAATCATCCGCGCCTACCCCTATCACTTTGAGTGAGTAATCTGGGCAGGGGAATTCAATCCGAGGGGGTTCCTGATTTGTCATCATCTTTTCTCATCATTTACTAACATCTGTTGCTCAAACTGCCGGAACAGTTGCGCTACCCTCAACCACAACGGACCTGGCTGGCCGGTCGCAACGGGCTGGTTATTTATCTGGACCACGGGTAACACGCCACGGGTCGAGCTACTAATCCAGACCTCATCGGCGTGCTTCAATCGCTGCTCTGCAATCGCTTGCTCAGTACAGTTGCTGCCGGCTGCTCGAATCAGCTCCAACAGCAGACTGCGTGTCGTTCCGGCGAGCGTATGGCGATCCATCAAGGGGGTATAGATACGCCCCTGTTCGACCAAAAACAGGTTGCAGGAGGCGCCTTCGGTTAGATAGCCCTGTCGTACCAGCAGTGCTTCCTGCGCCCCCCGCTGCTGCGCCTCCCGGATCGCCAGCACATTGGCCATCAAGCCGGTCGCTTTAATATCGCATCGACCCCAGCGTTGATCGATGACGGTAACAGCGGTGACACCCTTGATCTCTTCCAGCGCGCCCTCAAGGGCTAGCCGAATAGGATAGCTATAGGCAAAGACTGTCGGCTGAATATCCTTCGCATAACGCAGTGTCCGCTGCGGCATCACCCCTCGGCTGACCTGCAGATAGATCGCCTGATGATCGCCCGGATTTAATTCAAGCAAGCGGCTAAAGATCGATTCCCAATTTAGCGCCAGCTGGATGCCGACCGCCTCCAGGCTCTGCGCCAGACGCCGTAGATGCTGCTCAAGCTGAAAACCTACCCCCTGATAAAAAGGGATCACCTCATAAACCGCATCACCGAACAAAAAGCCACGATCCATCACCGGGATCTGAGCCTGGTCCATCGGCATAAACTGACCATTGAGGTAGACGATCGATTGCATCACAGACAGAACCAACGAGGGCGCTTAGGGGCGCCCGAAATTTTACCCAACGGCGACCAACAGGCGTCCCGTACTAGCCAATCAGAGATAGGAAGAACAGCATAATGCTATGCCAGATCCGCCTAAACAAACCCGCAGGTTCGACCGATTCCAATGCGATCACAGGGATCTGTTTTAATACTTCATCACCGAGGGAAATATTTAGCATGCCGTAGCTGGCGCCTTCGACAACCGGGGCCTGAATCACCTTATCCAGATCCAGGGTGACCGTTAACGCCTTACTCTGTCCGCGAGGAATCGTGACCGATACCGGCTCGCTGACACCCAGTTTGAGTGTATCCTGAGTGCCCGCCCAAAGCTGCGCGTTGTTCAGTACCTCGCCTGCCTGATACAGGTCGGTTGATTCATAATAACGAAATCCGTAGGCCAGTAGTTTCTGACTCTCTTGTGCCCGCGACTCTT
>CAXBEA010000123.1:0-9568 GCA_963974645.1 uncultured Neptunomonas sp.
AACTTTCATTTCTGAACTCGGGTGTGTGTATTAATCTCACCGATGAGCGCAGCGGTAAGAAAGATACCTTCATGTACGAGGGGGGCGTCAGTGCCTTCGTCCAATACCTGAACCAGAATAAATCGACCATCAATGAGGTTTTTCACTTCGTCGATACCAATGAAGAGGGGATCGTTGTTGAGGTCTCGATGCAGTGGAACGACAGCTATTCCGAGAGCGTCCACTGTTTCACCAACAACATCCCTCAGCGTGACGGCGGTACTCACCTGTCAGGGTTTCGTTCCGCGCTGACCCGTTCTCTGAACACCTATATCGATTCTGAAAGTGTGCAGAAAAAAGCCAAGGTCGCGACCTCCGGTGATGACGCCCGTGAAGGACTGACCGCGATCATTTCGGTCAAAGTTCCCGATCCTAAGTTCTCCTCCCAGACCAAGGACAAACTGGTTTCTTCGGAAGTGAAGACCGCGGTCGAACAGGCGATGTACAAGCACCTGAGTGATTTTTTACAGGAGCATCCCGGTGAAGCCAAAGCGATTGTCGGCAAGATGATCGACGCAGCTCGCGCCCGTGAAGCGGCCCGTAAGGCGCGTGAGATGACCCGTCGAAAAGGCGCGCTGGATATTGCAGGTCTTCCAGGAAAGCTGGCTGATTGCCAGGAGAAGGACCCTGCGCTGTCAGAAATTTACCTGGTGGAGGGTGATTCTGCGGGCGGTTCTGCGAAGCAGGGGCGTGATCGCAAGACCCAGGCAATTTTACCGCTCAAGGGTAAGATTCTTAATGTCGAGAAGGCGCGTTTCGACAAGATGCTCTCGTCGGCTGAAGTGGGTACGCTGATAACCGCTCTGGGCTGTGGTATCGGTCGGGAGGAGTTTAATCCCGATAAACTGCGTTATCACAGCATCATCATCATGACCGATGCGGACGTCGACGGCTCTCACATCCGTACTCTGCTGCTGACATTCTTCTTCCGCCAGATGCATGAGCTGGTGGAGCGTGGTCATGTGTTTATAGCGCAACCACCGCTGTACAAGATCAAGAAGGGTAAGCAGGAGCAATACCTAAAGGATGACGATGCGCTGGATAACTTTATGCTGCAAGCCGCGCTTGATGGTGCTGCGCTGCATGTGAATTCTTCGGCACCGGGTATTACCGATTCGGCGCTTGAGGGGCTGATCAATGAGTTCCGTCGGGTGAAAAAACTGATCACCCGGATGTCTCGTCTTTATCCGGATGATGTCCTGGAGCGAATGGTCTATGCGCCTCGGCTCAGCGAAGAGATGTTGCGTGATCAAGATCAAGTTAGCCGCTGGACCCAGGATCTTGTCGCCAGTATCGATGTGATCAGAAGTAAGTCTAACTCCTTCGCGGCAACGGTGGCTGAGGATACAGAGCGTCACCTGTTCCTGCCTGAAATTATCATGACCTCGCATGGCATACCGCGTCACTACCGCTTCAGCCATGACTTCTTCCAGTCGGGTGAATACCAAGCCCTGGTTAGTTTGGGACAGACCCTGACCGGTTTGCTGGAAGAGGGAGCGTTCATTCAGCGCGGTGAGCGTTTGCTACCTATAGCTAGTTTCGAGGAGGGTTTGGATTGGCTGATGATCCAGGCCAAGCGTGGTTACTACATCCAGCGTTATAAGGGACTGGGTGAGATGAACCCCGAGCAGCTCTGGGAAACGACTATGGATCCGGAGTGCCGACGTATGCTGCGGGTCACTATCGAAGATGCGATCGCCGCCGACCAGATGTTCACCACGCTGATGGGCGATGAGGTTGAACCCCGTCGTGCCTTCATTGAAACCAATGCGTTGAATGTGACCAATCTGGATATCTAACCTGCCGCTCAGTTCGCGGTTGTTGCGATCGATTGGAATCAAGCCGACAGCGATCGATTCGGCATAGATCCAGCAAGATGCCAAAAAAGCCCTGTCACTACAGGGCTTTTTTTTACTGTTCGGAAGCGATTCCAGAACTTTGTCGAAGCGCTCGGGGATTAATTCAAAGCTGGTTTTGACCTAGGGCGTTTTGACCTGGGGCGCGTTTGGCTGCGTCGTGGTAAAGTGCCTCTCTTTTACCTGTTGGACAAGCGCTATGATCTTGGCTTCTGAATCTGCTGTTGCGGTGATTGGTGGAGGTCCTGCCGGGTTGATGGCGGCGGAGGTGATCAGTGCTGCGGGTTATCCTGTTCAGCTGTTCGAAGCGATGGCGACCCCAGGGCGTAAGTTTCTGCTGGCTGGACGTAGTGGGCTGAATATCACCCATGATGAACCCTTTACCGCGTTCGTGAGTCGCTATGGAGCGGCCGCAGAGCGACTAAAACCCATGCTCGCCAATTTCGATTCCGAGATGATCAGGGCCTGGGTGCAGGGGTTTGGCATTGACACCTTTGTTGGCGGAGCAGGCAGAGTCTTTCCTAGCGACCGCAAGGCTGCGCCTATACTCCGCGCCTGGCGTCAGCGTCTGCAGCAGCAAGGCGTCGTGACCTATACCCGGCACCGCTGGCTGGGTTGGTCGGATGATGGTGCGTTGCGTTTCAACACTGGGCAGGGTGAGCGTTGCTTCCCTTCCGCTGCGACGCTGCTAGCGCTCGGGGGGGGTAGTTGGCCGCGGATGGGATCCGATGGCCGCTGGGTCGATCTATTGCGTCTCAAGGGGCTGGATGTAGCTTCGTTGGAACCCTCAAACTGTGGCTTTAATTGCGAATGGACAGCGCATTTTTCATCTCGCTTTGCCTGGCAACCACTTAAATCAATCCAAATTTCACATCCCGCGAGTGGCCGTGAGCCTCGGCATGCTGATCTGATGATCACCGCCCAGGGCATAGAAGGAGGCGCAGTCTACGCTTTGACACCGGCCCTTCGTGCCGAGATTGCGGAGCAGGGCAGCGCAACGTTGTATATTGATCTGACCCCTGAGCGTAGCCTACAGCAGCTGGAGAAGGCCTTGGCGACACCGCGCGGTAAGGCCTCGATGTCGACCCACCTGCGGCGCAAGGTGGGTATTGAAGGGATCAAAGCGGGCTTATTGAGAGAGCTGGCTAGTATCGAAACCTTCCAGGATCCAGCTACGTTAGCCGCTGTGATTAAGCAATTGCCATTGCCGCTGACCAGCCCTAGACCGCTCACTGAGGCGATCAGTTCTGCCGGAGGGGTCCGCTTTTCTGGCCTCGATAGCGCGTTGATGGTAAACGCCCATCCAGGTCTCTTTGTTGCGGGCGAGATGCTCGATTGGGAGGCGCCTACCGGTGGGTATCTCTTGACTGGCTGTCTGGCGACGGGGCGTGCCGCTGGCCAAGGTGTTATCCGCTGGTTGCAAAACGCCTAAGCACGACCTCCAGTTCTGGTATCTATCTCCTCGCGCACTTCTGGCCGAGGATCTTCCCGTATATACCCAGTGCCCTCTACCTTAGGCATCTATCATTCGCTATCTTGATTTCATATCTGAATGTTTCACGTGAAACATGAGCCCATAGGTTTTTTTATTGTGAGCCCTAAGGCGGGGCCGTTAGCGATAGAGAGTGACTAATAAATTTCGTGTTCAGAATCTGGTGGATCTCAGCGGGAATATATCTTAAGGGTTGGCGGGCTTCTGTAGATAGGTATGCTGAAAGCGATCAGGTCGCCGGGTAACGGTAGTGTCGCTCGGCTGTTTCGATGAGTAGCGCGTGTCGGCGGGCGAGGCGGTCATGGTCGTGGTCATAGCCGCCACCGATAAGACAGGCGATGGGGATTTGGCGCTGCTGCGCCCAGCTGATGACGCGACTATTTCGCTTCCTGATTCCATCATCACTCAGTAGCATCTGGCCGAGTCGATCATCTCTGTGCACATCTGATCCAGCATCGTAGATAACCAGATCAAATGGGGGGAGCTGCTCCAGTTGTAGCAGGGTCTGTTCTAGTGCCACGAGGTAGTCAGCGTCTCCGGTATCGCGAGGTAGTGCAACATCAAGGTCGCTCACTTGCTTCTGAAATGGGTAGTTATCGGCACCATGGATCGAACAGGTAAAGCAGCTAGGATCATCCTTGAGTATCAGTGCCGTACCGTCACCCTGGTGTACATCGCAGTCGAGTACAAGAATTCTTAGCTGTCGCTGCTGAAGCAGGGTTTTGACCGCCACAGCTATATCGTTGAACACGCAAAAGCCGCGCCCCTGATCTGCAAACGCGTGGTGAGTACCGCCAGCAAGATGGCAGGAAAGGTCGAACTGAAGTGCTAGCTGGCAGGTCTTAATAGTTCCGCCAACGGCTGTGAGGGTTCTTTTTACCAGCGCCTCTGACCACTGCAAGCCTATGGTTTTCATCTGCTGCTGGCTGAGCGTTCCCTGAATAAAGCCATCGATATAAGCGGAATCATGTGCCAGCGCGATCCACTGTTTGGGGCAAGGGGACGAAATATAGGTGTTCGCCTGAGTCGCTATTCCGAGACTTGCAAGGTGCTCGTAGAGGCGTTGGTATTTAGACATCGGAAAGCGGTGCTTACTATCCCACTGAATGCTGTAGTAAGGGCTGTAAACGAGGGGAACGGATACTGGAGCGGAGTAATGTTTCACGTGAAACAAACGTTAGTTGGGGCTGCTGAGCAGGCTGTCTACAGCGGCGGCAAGATCATCAAATACGGCTACGCCTTCTAGTCCAGTGCCTTTACTGAGGGTAGCCAGGCCTTTGCCGGTTTTTACCAATACAGGTGTGCAGCCCGCTGCCTGTCCAGCCTGAAGGTCGCGCAGGCTGTCACCAATCATGATGGCTCCTCTTGCGGAGATATCGAGTGAGGCTTCTATCTGGTGGATAAGACCGGGCAGCGGCTTGCGGCAATCACAGTTTTGATCGGGAGCATGCGGGCAGAAAAAAATGCCGTCAAGTTTTCCGCCGGCGGCAGTAATAAGCGCATTCATCTTGTGATGCATCTGATCGAGCACCTCTTGAGAGAAATAGCCTCTGCCTAGACCAGACTGGTTGGTGGCAACTGCGACCTGATAACCCGCTTTGGATAAGCGGGCGATCGCCTCTGCGCTGCCAGGGATTGGAATCCACTCGGCAGCACTTTTTACATAGGCATCAGAGTCATGGTTGATGACCCCGTCGCGGTCCAGAATAACGAGTTTGCTCATGTCTAAAGCACCAAGTAATAAAAACAACAGGTATGAAAACAGCAGGTATAAAAAAACCGGTGCCAGAGTATAGCACCGGTTTAAACAGACAGGGCTTGATGGCTATAGCAGAGAAATATCCGCGACCAACAGGAAGCGTTGCCGAAGTTGGTTCAACAAGTAGATCCGGTTGTTTCGGATTGCTTCGTCCTCCACCATCACCATCACATCATCAAAGAAGGCGTCTATGCTCGGTTGCAGGCTGGCGAGTTGCTCCAGGATAGACTTGAAATCTCCTTGGGCTAGTAACTTTGAAATCGTAGCATTAAGACTGTTCAAGCCCGTAAATAGCGCACGCTCTGCAGGCTCTTGAAAGAGTGTCTCGGAGGGCAGTTTAGAACCGGGATCTTCTTGCTTGGAGAGAATATTTGCGACGCGTTTGTTGGCAGCCTCAAGCGCCTCAGCCTGGGGTAGACTGCGGAAATGATTGACTGCCTGAACGCGCTGATCAAACACCAGGGGTTTGGTCGGACGCACGGCCATCACCGCCAGGAAAACCTCCGCTGGAACGCCCTGGTCCGCGTACCAGGCGCGGAAACGTTCGAGCATAAAGGCAAGTACTTGCTGCTCAAGATTGGCACGCCCTGGGAGATCCTCGTGTAGATCAGCACAGGCTTGCAGCAGCGGTAGCAGATCAAGATCCAGTCGGTGTTCAACCATAATACGCAGCGTGCCTAGGGTGGCGCGACGCAGTGCGAAGGGGTCTTTGCTGCCCGTAGGCGGCTGGTTGATACCGAAGAGCCCGACCAGGGTGTCGAGCCGATCGGCGAGCGCGAGGGCGATACCGGTGCTGGTCTGAGGCAGGGAATCACCGGCGAACTTGGGCAGGTACTGCTCGTTGATGGCGATCGCCACCTCGTTCGGTTCGCCGTCATTGAGCGCGTAGTAATAGCCCATCAACCCCTGCAGGTCGGTGAACTCGAGTACCATCTCGGTCACCAGGTCGGTCTTGGCCAGCTGGGCTGCACGCTCTGCCCAGTCAGTGTTGCCGCCGATCTGGGATGCTATCAACCGGGCTAGTTTAGCCACGCGCTGTGATTTATCGTAGACCGTACCGAGCTGGGCCTGGAATACAATAGGCTTAAGCTTTTCGATCCGGGACTCAAGTGTCTGCTTTTTATCGGTCTCAAAGAAGAAGGCGGCGTCCGATAAACGGGGGCGTATTACCTTCTCATTACCAGCGATTACTTGCTGCGGGTCGCTGCTCTGGATATTTGAGACGGTGATGAAGTAGGGAAGAATCTGACCCTCAGCGTCGATCAGATGAAAATACTTCTGGTGCTCTTTCATCGACGAGATCAGCGCTTCGGCGGGCACATCCAGAAAGCGTTTCTCAAAACGACCGGCCAGCGCTACAGGCCATTCCACCAACCCGGTAACCTCGTCGAGTAGAGCCGGATCGATAATCGCCTGGGCGTTAATGCTACTGGCAGCCGCTTTGATCTGTTGCTCGATTGCGGTGCGGCGCTTTGCAAAGTCAGCGATGACATGACCGGTATTTGCCAATGCCGCTTCGTAATCGCTGGGCGCGATTAGTTTGATCGCGCGGTTGTAATGGAAGCGATGACCAAAGCTGTTGCGACCGGATTTGATACCGAGAATTTCAGCCTCGATCACGTCCTCGCCAAACAGCATCACACAGGAGTGCACCGGGCGAACAAACTCAGTGCGGCTCGATCCCCAGCGCATCCGCTTAGGGATCGGCAGTTTGGCCAGTGCCTGGGTGACAATATCGGGTATGAGCGCGCGGGTTGTCTGGCCCTGCTGCAGGGCGCGGAATTGGTAATACTGGCCTTTATCAGTATCGATGATTTCCAGTTGATCAACGCTAACTGAGCAGGAGCGGGCGAACCCGGCGATCGCTTTTTCAGGTGCTTTGGTCGAAGGGCCGCGTTTCTCCAGTTCCCGATCCGCCTGGCTCGGTGCAAGGCTGCGGATGATGACCGCCAGACGTCGCGGTGTGGCTAATAGCTGCGCGCTATCATAGCTGAGTTCTGCCTCTTTCAATCCCTGTTCGATGCCGCTGCCGAACGCCTCTGAAAGCGCCTTGAGCGATTTTGGCGGTAGCTCTTCGGTGCCGATTTCGACCAGAAAATCCTGGTTGTTGATGGTGAATTCGGTCATCAGTTTTTCTCCGCTGTAGCAGCAAGCAGTTCGTCACGCAGGGCTTTATCGGCTAAAGGAAAGCCCTTGGCTTTTCGGGCTTCGTAATAGGTTTCGCAGACCGCGCGGGCCAGGGTCCGTACCCGCAGAATGTAGCGCTGGCGTTCGGTCACCGAGATAGCGTGGCGCGCGTCGAGCAGGTTGAAGGCGTGCGAGGCTTTCATCACCATCTCATAGGCGGGTAGCGCCAGTCCTTTTTCAACCAGACGGTGGCTCTCTTTCTCGTAGTTATCGAAACTGGCGAAGAGGAAATCGACATCGGCTTCTTCGAAGTTGTAGGTCGACATCTCGACTTCGTTCTGATGGAACACATCCCCGTAGGTGACCCGACCCTGGGGGCCGTCGGTCCAGACCAGGTCGTAGATGCTGTCGACGCCTTGCAGATACATGGCGATTCGCTCCAGACCGTAGGTAATCTCGCCGGTAACGGGGTAGCACTCCAAGCCACCGACTTGCTGAAAATAGGTGAACTGGGTGACTTCCATCCCGTTCAGCCAGACCTCCCAGCCAAGTCCCCAGGCCCCCAAAGTGGGTGACTCCCAGTTGTCTTCGACAAAACGGATATCGTGGACCAGGGGGTCGATGCCGAGCATCTGCAGCGAATCGAGATAGAGCTGCTGGATATTTGTTGGCGAGGGTTTCATCACCACCTGGAATTGGTAGTAATGCTGCAGCCGGTTGGGGTTCTCACCATAACGACCATCGGTGGGGCGGCGGCAGGGTTGGACATAGGCGGCGCTCCACTTTTCAGGACCGACCGCACGCAGGGTGGTGGCTGGGTGGAAAGTCCCGGCGCCGACCTCCATATCCAGTGGCTGCACAAGCACACAGCCCTGTTGTGCCCAGTATTGCTGTAAGGCCAGGATCAGTCCCTGGAAAGTGCGGGTATCGGCTTTTATCGGCTCACTCACGTTATCTCACCATCTGAAGAAGTTTCAAGGCGTACTGGGGTTCGCTGGCATCTGCGGTTCGGAATTCAGCAGGATTAGGTACGCGCGGCCCCATCGATTAAAACCGCGAATTATACATCAAGCCGGTTGTTATTTGGGCAGATTAAAGGCCGTCATGACACTGGCTACTAGATGCAAAAAGGATATCTTGAGCATGTATAGGTGAACTGGAGTCAGCGGTTGTTGCTTTTACAGCGGCTTATTTACGTGCCACCAGATAGGCCTGATTGCGAAGTCCTAGGCTGAGATCGCCGCAACCTAACTCTTCGCGATAAGCCAGCGGTGTTAACTCCGCAAATAAACCTAAGAGCTCACCCTGCATCAGCAGGAACTCGGGATTGCTGGGACCTGAATCTAGGTGTTTGGCGCGGGTGAAGGTTTGGTAAAACAGCAGTCCCTGAGGTTTAAGCGCCGCTACAATCGACGGGCAAAGCGAGCGGTCAAGAAAGCTGCTGACACAGATAATATCGACACTGGCTGCGGTAAGAGGCTGGTGTTCTAAGTCTATGCAGCACGCTCTTAGGGGGAGTTGTTGCTGATCGGCCTGCTGCTGAAGCTTGGCGATGGCGACATCCGACAGATCCCAGGCTTGGGTATCGAGTCCGCAGCGTGCTAACAGCAGCGCATTGCCGCCCAATCCGCATGCCAGCTCCAGAGCGCTGCCCTGTTTGGGTAAGAGGTGAAGATTATCGGTAAGTACCCGAGCCGGTAGATTTGCCTGCTCTGCTTGCTGGTAACGCTTGTTCCATGCCTGCTGACGAGGGTGGAGCGGGTTAGCTAAATCGTTATTATCCACGGCCTATCTCTCCGTACTGGCCTGCACTGAGCCTGAGTAGATCAGCCGGGCTGAGTTCGATTTCCAGGCCGCGTTTGCCGCCACTGACATACAGTGTAGTTAAATCGCGGGCGCGTCGATCCAGGATTAGCGGTAGCTGTTTTTTCTGCCCTAAAGGGCTGATCCCACCGAGTAGGTAGCCACTGGACCGTTGCGCTTCTTGAGGGTCTGCCATCGTCGCTTTTTTACACCCTAGTAGCGCGCCCATGGCTTTCAGATCAAGGCTGCAGCTGACAGGAACCACGCCCACAGCCAGCTGTTTGGGGTTGCCGTCTAGACTGACCAGCAAAGTTTTAAACACCCGCGAAGGGTCGACCCCGAGCGCATCAGCCGCCTCGCTGCCATAGGACTGGGTGCCGGGATCGTGCTGGTAGCTGTGGATCTGGTAGCTGATCTTAGCTTTCTTGACACAGTTAACAGCAGGGGTCATCAGATCACCGGTAGTAGTTAACGCCGCCAGAAGGCAGGGGT
>CAXBEA010000124.1:0-9534 GCA_963974645.1 uncultured Neptunomonas sp.
GCCCGATTTGACACCGCATCTTGAACCCGGGTTGTAAATCGAGTGCTTTTTTTTATCTTTCCGGTTTCAGACGCAACTTCCCCTACCCGATTCTTTATCGCGTGCCGGGAGCAGCACTGGCTGACGCTTACATCTTGACTGGTGTTGCGCTTCTCTCAACGCCCCCGTTTTAAACCTTTCGACTCTATTCAGCGCATGAGCTATCCACTCGATCTGTCGTATCCCCCGTCACTCAGAATCAGTCATTAACATCAAGACGAGGTATCTGGTTAAGCGGATCGCCTAGGGCGCTGATGATGTCAGAATTGGGGAAGGTGCCTAGCAGATTTCGATCGGCTCCCCTATGGATATTGCATTCTTATACGGCTTGCCGTATATATGTATATACGAATATTAGATTATAAAAGCGGCTCCCATGACAGACAAGCGCAAGCTCCTTTTTCATCTGCTCAAGCTGTTTGCGTTGGTCCAGCTGAAATAAATAGAGGGATGAACACGATGATTATGCCAGCAGCGGTATTCAAATGCCTGTCCGATGACACCCGTTTACGCACCCTGTTTCTGATTCTTGCAGAGGGGGAACTCTGTGTCTGCGAGATCGCATGGGCGCTGGACCTTTCCCAACCCAAAGTATCGCGGCATCTGGCCCAGTTGAGAAACTGCGGACTGTTGCTGGATAGTCGGCATGGGCAGTGGGTTTACTACCGGCTGCACCCGGAACTCGAGGATTGGATCAGGGAGGTGCTAGAGGTGGCAAGAAAAGCCCATCCCCAGTTGGAGGATGCGGATCAGGCGCGTCTACTGCAGATGGGCGATCGTCCTGAGCGCCAGGCAGTCTGTTGTTAGCCAAGCTAGCGGATACAGCAAAGAAGAGATCGTAAAGGAGATATAGCCATGGGGATTTTTGAACGTTACCTGTCGCTGTGGGTGGCGCTGTGTATCGCCGCCGGTGTGGTGCTGGGCAATCAGGTCCCTGCCGCATTTGCGGTTATCGCCGATTGGGAGTATGCGCACGTCAACCTGGTGGTCGCTGTATTTATCTGGGTGATGATCTATCCGATGATGATCCAGATCGACTTCGCCGCGGTCAAAGATGTGGGCAAACGCCCTAAGGGTCTGGTGCTGACCCTGACAATCAACTGGCTGATCAAGCCTTTTACCATGGCTGCATTGGGCTGGCTGTTTTTTCGCGTGGTGTTTACCGGTTGGGTCGATCCGCAGTCAGCCTCGGAATATATCGCCGGTATGATCCTGCTCGGGGTGGCGCCCTGCACGGCGATGGTCTTTGTGTGGAGCCAACTGACCAAAGGTGACCCCAACTACACCCTGGTGCAGGTGTCGGTCAATGATCTGATCATGGTCTTCGCTTTCGCCCCCATCGCCGCCTTTCTGCTGGGGATCAGCGAGATAGAGGTTCCCTGGGAGACCTTGCTGCTGTCCACCGTGCTTTACGTCGTGCTGCCCCTAGTCGCCGGTATTTTTACCCGTCGTTGGCTAAACCGCAGGGAAGACGAGTCGGCCCTGAATGCGCTTGTGCATCATCTCAAGCCCTGGTCGGTTGTTGGTTTGCTGGCGACGGTGGTTTTGCTGTTCGGGTTTCAGGCGGAAACCATTCTGCAACAGCCCCAGACCATCTTGCTGATCGCCATCCCCCTGCTGATTCAGACCTACGGTATTTTTGCGGTCGGTTATTGCTGGGCACATGCTTGGCGTATACCCCACAATATCGCGGCCCCGGCCTGCCTGATCGGAACCTCAAATTTTTTCGAACTGGCAGTTGCCGTGGCGATCTCTCTGTTCGGTTTGCATTCCGGTGCGGCCCTGGCCACCGTGGTTGGCGTATTGGTCGAGGTCCCGGTGATGCTTTCGCTGGTGGCGTTTGTTAATCGAACACAGCACTGGTTCCCCCGTAATTCAGAGGTTCAAGCACCGTCCTCGGTGTGATCAAAGATACCCTGGTGAAGATCTATGCCTGGTATGACAACGAGATGGGCTACGCCAACCGCACCGCAGAATTGGCCCGTAACGTGGCCCTGTTAGACGCCTGACCGGAAGGAGCCGGGGTTAACTATGACGACAATCTCCGAGAGTGACGCGTCCCGCAAAGATGAGATCCGCCAGTATATGCTGGTGACGGGAAACTACTGGGGCTTTACGCTGACCGACGGCGCCTTGCGCATGTTGGTAGTGCTGCATTTCCATGAGCTCGGTTATTCGCCGCTGGCGATCGCCATGCTATTTCTCTTCTATGAAATTTTCGGCGTGGTGACCAACCTGGTGGGAGGCTGGGTGGGCGCCCGGATCGGCCTTAACAGGACCATGAATATTGGCCTCGCCCTGCAGGTGGTCGCGTTGCTGATGTTGACCGTGCCTTCCATCTGGCTCAGCGTCCCTTATGTGATGGCCGCCCAGGCGCTCTCAGGGATCGCCAAGGATCTGAACAAGATGAGCGCCAAGAGCAGTATCAAGCTGCTGGCAGGCAGCGGTAATCCGGGGACGCTGTATAAGTGGGTAGCCCTGCTGACCGGCTCCAAGAATGCCCTCAAGGGTACCGGCTTCTTTCTCGGGGGGGCGCTGCTGGCCGGGCTCGGCTTTCGGACGGCACTGGTGGCCATGGCGCTGGCGCTAACAGTGGTGCTGATCGGCAGTCTGCTGATGCTGAAAAAGGACCTCGGCAAGGCTAAACAGAAGGCTAAATTCAGCGATATTTTTTCCAAGAGCCAAGCGGTCAATACGCTCTCGGCAGCCCGGTTGTTTCTGTTCGGTGCCCGGGATGTCTGGTTCGTGGTGGCCCTGCCGGTGTTTCTCAGTAGCCAGCTCGGCTGGAACCACACCCAGGTGGCCAGTTTTCTGGCGCTGTGGATTATCGGCTACGGCATCGTTCAGGCGTTTGCACCGGCGCTGACCGGAATAAAATCCACCAGGGTGCCCGATGGCAAGACGGCCTTTGGCTGGGCTGCGGTGCTGGCATTAATCCCCGCGCTGATCGCCCTGAGCCTGGGTGGCGGGATTACCGAGACCTGGTTGCCCTCCCCTGGTGGGAAATTTTTGGGTAACGCGGAGCCGGTGATCGTGACGGGCCTGCTGATTTTTGGCGCCCTGTTTGCCATCAACTCCTCCCTGCACAGTTTTTTGATTATTTCCTACGCCAAGGAAGATGGCGTGTCACTGGATGTCGGCTTCTATTACATGGCCAATGCTATAGGCCGCCTGATCGGTACCGTCCTCTCCGGCTGGGTATTTCAAGTTTACGGGCTGGAGATGTGTCTCTATATCTCGACTGCGTTTGTGTTGTTAGCGGCGCTGTTGTCATTGGGGTTGCCCCGGCACAAAGATAAACCGGCCTAAACTCCCGCGCTAGCCCACCCTTGGGCCAAAAGGTATGACGCTGGCGCCAAGCAGGCATATCAGGGCGCCGATCAAATCCCAACGGTCCGGTTTAGCGCCTTCAACGATCCACAGCCAAGCCAGGGAGGCTGCGATATAGACCCCGCCATGATTCCAAAACACGATTGACTTTGTCAGTTTCTCCGTAAAAAACCAGTTAGTTCATCAAGTCCCCTTTCAGATTACGTACCAAGGCATCATTTCCCACCCTTGTGACATAACACTTCTCCTTCACTGTTTATTATTTCTCTGCCTTCTCGGAGGCCTGAACCTTCGCTTCAGGGCGATGCTAGTTTTTCGGTCATTTAGGAAATTCCTCAAGCAACACCGGCCCGAAGGGTTACGGATATCACAGGCACAGTTCTTGATCTTGGTTTGTTCCACTACAAAGGCTTTACTGCTGCTGGTACCCGTCTGCCGTATCTCGTCCGAAACCATGGTATCGGTGATATTGAAGCAATAGCATAGCGTTCGTTCCGGGTCCGCCGACTTCTGACCGACTGAGTCTCGCACCTGCTCCCTGTTAAGGCACAAGCCATCCAGCGAAAAATAGACGGTATCACAATCGACTTGAGCGCAGAAAAAATAGGCTTTGTCTGATAAATTTTGGTTCAGGGGCGCCTTGACCTGGTGCAGCAGTGTAGTCAGCCCAACCGCTTTAGCGCGGGCTTGGCATGATGGACACATAACGGTCTGGTTCGACGATAATGATTTTTCAGACTTACTGGAACAACAGCTTCCCATTGGGTGACCTCAAGAGCAGATATGTAACAGATGATAATGTTGACGAAACAATGGCAACGTTCACGCTTGTACGCTATATCATGACGTTGCAGTCTCCGGATTATTCAGGCCAACAACAGGGCTTAAAATGAATAGTCAAACAGGGACTTCTTACGAATTTCGATCATTTCCAACAACGAAACCGGTTGGAATATCTTCGCAGCGTATTCCGCGATCTTGCCCAGGTTCTGGTCTGGATTCGGGGCGATTTTGGAGACGATAAGAAAACCTTTGTTGATGTAAAAGTTGGCCCCTTCCGCGTTGAGTTTGATCAGGAACTCGCCATACGTCTTGGGAACGTCGCTTATAAGAACTGAAAACTGATCGCTCATCGCTTGTCTAAGATTTTTAGGGATGTCGTAATTCTGAATCGAATCTGTGTCGGAGAACATGCCGGTCTTGAAGGTGTTGATGGCGTCGGCATCGACCATCACATCCACAGCGAGTCCCGAACGCAAGGCAGCCCAGATGATGTTATAGGCGACACAAATCTGCGCATCGTCGTGCTTTAAACTGGTTTTCAGGTGCACGAACAGCCGCTCCTTGGTCGGTTCGGCCTGAACGAAACCGTTCCATGACAACAGGGTTAACAGCAAGCTGAGCAAGATCATTAGGCGTTTCATAGCGAGTCTCTCGTCGAGTGGATTAGCATCTTTTTTTGAAAAACATAAGAACACCGGCTCAGTTAACAAGCCACTTCACGACGCCGCTTTCGTGCGAGGGTAAAATCCCAGACACTCCCCGCCAATATCGCTAACAGCCCAACGTAGACGACAAAGGAAAGCGGCGTCCAGAGGCTGATCCCAGCGAGAATGGCTCCCACTAGCGCCAGCCAGAATGGCTCACGACGATTATGCACCTTGTTGCGTCGATAGAGCATCCACAGATTCAAAGCCAAGAACCCATAGAAGAGGGGAAGCAGAATCAGATCATTGATCAGGAAACCCAGCCCCAAGGCACCCAGCGCACTCAAGACAATCGGCAGCCCCAGGCAACAGGCCCCCGTAATACCCGTGGCAAAGAGGGTGCCGAACTGTTTAAAAAGCGATTCCATAATGATTCCTTCTCTAGCAGTCTGTCGGACTTGACCGGTCGTAGCGAGGGGAAGACCGATTTGAGCCAGTTTTCGAACTGTTTTGAGGCTAATAGTGGTTCTATTTAACGAAAAAAAGAGTGAAAAATGACCAAAGTCGGCTTTCCCGCAGTAGATCAGTGTTAAGTCCGACAGGCTGCTAGCTGTCAGGTTGTTTTCATATAGTTGTCTGGTTGTTCAGGCAGTTGCATCAGAACTTCGTCCAGGTTCTTGAGCAGCCGTCGAGAATCTTGAATCTTGTTGTGCAGTACCTCAATCACCCTGAGCATTTCATGGCGGTCTTCCCTCCTGATCGCCTTGATCAGCGGTCTGATCTCGCAGAGCGGCAATCCTGCATCGAGGGCACGGCGAATCAAGCAGAGGCGCTCCAACGCCGACTCTTCGTAGAGACCGTAACCATTTTTGGGTGATTTGCGGTATTCCAGTAATCCTTCTGAAGCGTAGTTGCGCACGGCATACACCGAGGTATCGGCGGCATGGGCCAATTGAGAGATAGTCATTGGGAAAGCTGAAGTCATAAACCACACCTCTTCGGTTACCGCGTTATTTCACGCCGATGGCCACGACTGGACGGCCATCGGCGTCATTCATTTTCTTTCTCGAATCTCTTCTGTCAGCCCGCACAACAGGAGAGTTGACTGACGTCTTTGCTAAAAGTCTGCGCACAGAGTTTCAGGCCCTCCACCATGGTCAAATACGGGAACAGTCGGTCTGCGAGATCGTGCACGGTCATGTTGTTGTGGATAGCCAATACTGCTGTCTGGATCATCTCCCCGGCCTCGGCTGCCAGAATCTGAGCACCGATCAGGCGATCATTACCGGCATCAGTCACCAGCTTGATAAAACCTTGGGTCTCAAAATTTACCAGTGCCCGAGGAACATGCTCCAGACCCAGTGTACGGCTGCGGGTTTTTATTCCCTGCATTTGCGCTTGTTCTTCGGTCAACCCCAGGGTGGCTACCTGGGGATCGGTAAAGATCACCGCAGGCAGGGTGGCCAGATCCAATTGGGCTTCGCCACCGGTCATATTGACCGCTGCCCGGGTCCCCGCAGCAGCAGCCACATAGACAAACTGGGGCATATTGCAGCAATCACCCGCCGCATAGATAGGGGGCACAGCGGTGCGCATATGATCATCCACCAGAATCGCGCCACGGCTATCCGTTTCAATGCCAGCGGCGGCAAGACCTAGTAAATCGGTATTGGGCTGGCGGCCCGTAGCGACCAAAAGAGCATCGCCTTGCAGGCGCTCGGCTTTGCCATTGGCGGCGTCTATTTCTAGGGTAAAGGTTCCATCACTGAAGGAGACACGGCTCGCCTGGGTGTGATTGAGGACACGTATCCCTTCGGCCTCAAACGCTGCGGTGAGGCCAGCTCCCAATTGCGAATCTTCGTTGTAGAGCAGGGTATGACGTGCCAATAGAGTCACTTGCGCACCCAGCCGACGGTAAGCCTGGGCCAACTCTACCGCGACCACCGACGATCCCAAGACCAACAGGTGTTCGGGGAGCTTTTCTGCCACCAACGCTTCGGTGGAGGTCCAATAAGGGGTACCTTCCAAGCCGGGAATAGGAGGGATAGATTGCTTGGCACCGGTAGCAATCAGAATGCGATCCGCCTTGATTGTTTGCGTCTCGCCTCTGTTATTAACGACCTCCAGGGTATGGGCATCCTTAAACTGAGCCACACCCTGAACCAGGCTTAAAGCGGGGTTACTATCCAATATGCTCTGGTATTTAGCCCCGCGTAGCTCCTCCACCCGCGCTTGCTGCTGCTGCACAAGCAGCGCCCGGTTAATTTGAGGTTCCTGGTCGGTCAGCCCCGGAAAAGGATTATGGCGTTGATGTTGCGCCAGTTGCGCCGCACGGATCGTGATTTTTGAGGGGACACAGCCAACGTTGACACAGCAGCCACCCAGCGTCCCGGATTCGATCATGGTCACACGCGCCCCCTCCTCCGCTGCTCTAATGGCGCAGGCGAAGGCACCGGAACCGCTGCCAATGATGGCAATATGCAAAGGCTCATGTTGGGTCGAGCTATTATCTGCTTGAGATTCACTCATTTTATTGCCTCTAGGGTTATTCTTTTAGCGTGGATGGGTAGCCCGCGTTAGTCGTGGCCTGGGTTAAGGCTTCAACGCCTGTTTTCTGCGGATCGAAGACCACGGTCGCGGTCTTCTCGCCAAAATCGACCTGGGCATCCACAACCCCCTCTACCTGCTGTAACGATTTACGCACCGTGTAGGGACACAGAGCGCAGGTCATGTTCTCAACCGCCAGGGTCACCCGCTCGGTGGCAGCCGTCTCGGCCGCTTTTGCTTGCGGGGACAGAGCGCCCAAGCTCAGTACCAGCGTCGCCAGCAACGCTACGGAAAAGAGCACAGCAAGCATCCGTTTAACGCTTGTCTGATTCGCTATGTGAAGTAAATTAGTCACCATCATGAGTCCTGTTTTGATTATTGGAGCAAGTTTGATTATTGGAGAAAAATCTGTCCGTAATAGGGAAACAAGAGCAATACCAGCAGCAGCGCGGATACCACCCAGAACAGCATGCGTTGATTGCGTTGCACGGCAGGGTTAGCGCAAACCTGTTCTTCGTCACAGGAGGCGGGAACTAGATAAAGCTTGCGGAACACGATGGCCAGGACAACGATAACGGCGACCACAAAGAGGGGGCGATACGGTTCCATAGCCGTCAGCGTACTGATCCAGCTCCCGCCAATGCCCAGTAGCAGCAATACGACTGGAGCGACACAACATAGGGAGGCACCGATCGCCGCTAATCCTGCGTAAACCAATGAGCGGTTGGGGTTGTTAAAATCCGGCATCGAACGTGATCCTCCAATTGTCGACTGGTCTGAATGAGCCATCGATAATTGCAGTCTAAACTCCGTACCCTAGTCCGGAGTCAAGTCCCAAGCTGACAGAAACTATAGATCCGCTGTTTGAGACAGCTCATCGATCAGGGCACAGTGATCGGAGTGCCGGCTTTCTTCACAGCGCTGGATGAGTTGGTCTAGCACGCCAGCCATTGCCAACAGGTCTTTGACTTGACGGTCGATCTCCTGCCGTTTGTGCTTTGCCAAGTTTTGGATGTCATCACACTGGTGGTTACCTAGAGCAAAAAGCTGGCCAATTTCCTTTAACGTAAAACCAACCCCCTGAGCACGTTTGATAAAGCGGATGCGGGCCACGTACGCCTGCGGATAATGGCGGTACCCATCGGCCGGTCTGGTGGGCTCGGGAAGCAGCCCCAGTCGCTGGTAATAACGGACAGTTTCCACATTGACCCCGGCGGCCTTACCGAGCCTTCCAATGGTTAATCCAGACACTTATTCTCCTCCTTGTAAGTCACTGACGAGCGGGTACCGCTTCGGCTTTTAGGATCACTGGCTTCGGGTATAGAACCCTGACCCAGTATACGTAACGCGCCCGTCGTGGAGAGTATAAACACCAGAAGCAGCAGCAGGGATGCGACGACAAGATGTTCGCTCAGGAAAGCCCCAGCCATCGTTCCGGAAAGCAGCCAGATTGCGATCACCACATGACAGGGGCAGGTCACCACCGCCAGCCCGGCCAGCAAATAGCCTTTAAGACTACCCGCCTTCGATTTCGCTACTCTGTTTATCATCTTACTTCCCTCTATTGGCCTCGTTTCAGCACTTTTCCAACGCGTGATTACCCCGCGTCAGACATCCATTCACCTGGACCACCCGCTTGGCATTCTGATGCAGGGCCAGAGCCAACAACAGCACAGATCCCACAAAAAGCAGGTCCTGGTAAGAGGCGACAAACCATTGGACACGCCATCCATAAGCTCCCACGATTGCCGGAAAAAAACCGGCAAAGAAACTCATCAGCGTTGGTAAAAGCGGCGAACAGCAAAGCAATGGCGTTAACAGTCCAACCGTTAAACCACCGGCAGCCGCTCCGGAACTTGCCCGCCGATGTTGTCCCAACAGAAAAACCACCATTGATAAGGTCGGAGTGATTAATGCAGCCATTACCACCGCAACAGCAATCAGCTTTGCATCTAGGAAGCGTAACGACTCCAAGCCAACGCGACCTCCCGTAGAGGCTGCGGGTAAGGTCATCAGATAGAGCATAAGAAAGCCCATAAAACTTGCAGCCCCGATAAGGCACTGCGCGGGTGAGGAAAATACGATTATTAATGCCGAAACGACTCTGTGCATGTGAAACCTGGGCCTGTAGTTGCATTTTCTGTTAAAGACAGTGTAACCGCCGTACCATGATACGGCGTCAAGCCTCTTT
>CAXBEA010000125.1:0-9508 GCA_963974645.1 uncultured Neptunomonas sp.
TCTGCGATTTTATCTCGAGTCGCCGACTGGGTGAGGGCGATAGCCCCCGCGGTAAGGATCGCAAAGGCACCCAGTGCCAGGGCGTTACTGCGGATGGCGCCGGTTAAGGTTGCATTGCCTAAGGCCATTATTTTCTCCCCAATCCGCGTTCAGTCTGCTTGTGACCAAAGGTCCGCGGGCGGCTGTAGTAATCGAGGAAGGGCGCGCTTAGGTTCATCAACAGAATGGCAAAAGCGATCGCGTCGGGATAGTTACCCCAGGTCCGGATCAGATACACCAGCACCCCGATACTGGCACCGAAGATCAGCTTGCCTTTGTTGCTGGTGGCGGCCGTGACCGGATCGGTAGCGATAAAAAAAGCACCGAGGAAGGTAGCGCCGACGCTCAGGTGGAAAACCGGTGAGGCAAAATTACTGGGGTCAGCGCCATAAAACAGCCCTGAGATGATAAACAGGCTGAGCAGCATGGCGCCAGGAATATGCCAGGTATAGACCTTGCGAATCAGCAGATAGATGCCGCCGGCCAAGTACGCCAGACTGACCCCCTGCCAAGGCTCAAGGCTGTTGAGTAGCACAGATTGCGACCAGAGCTCCTCGGCGGTCAGCCCCCCTTTATGTTTGAAGGTGTCCAGTGGGGTGGCCATGGTGATGGCGTCGGGCAGTTGCAGCTGACCGAAGATGATTGCCAGGGTATCACCAAAGCCAGGCAGAGCGGCTGCACTGAGACTGGCGGGTGCGCTCCAGCGGGTCATCTCCACCGGGAAGGAGATCAGGAGCAAGGCGTAGGCGATCATCGCGGGATTAAAGGGGTTCTGACCCAAGCCGCCATAGAGTTGCTTGGCGATCACAATGGCGAAGAAGATGCCGATTGCAGTGATCCACCAGGGGGTGAACGGCGGCAGTGCCAGCGCCAATAAGAGTGCGGTCAGAATGGCGCTGTAGTCGCCCAGGTAGAACCGCAACGGACGCTGGCGTAGTTTGATAACCGCCGCTTCAAACAGCAGCGCTAAACTGCTGGCCAAGAGTACATTGATCAAAGGGCCCCAGCCGAAGTAGTAACAGAGTGCCGCCAGGCCTGGCAGCGCTGCCAGGATTACCTGGCGCATCACTTGCCCGGCGTCACCGGGTTTCTGGGCATGGGGTGAACTGATATGCAATAACGCCATCGATTAATCTACCGTCTCAGTGCCGAGTTGCTGCTGGGCGTCAGCCAGTGCCTGTTCAGCACCTAGAGCCTTGGTTTGAAGCCTCTCCAGTCCCTTGCTCAGTGCGACAGCCGAGGGCAGTCCTTTGGCTTGGGCATCAGCGAGCGCGGCTTCGGTTTTCTTAATTTGAGTGCGCGCCACTGCCGCGGCAGTTTTGAGTGCCTTGAGGTCCGGTGCGTGATTCTGAGGCTGGTTCTCTTGAGCCTCCGCATAGGCCTGTTCGGCCGTTTTTGACTGCTGTTCTAGTTGCTCGAACTGCTGGCGTAATTCAGCGCTCTGGGTCCCCGCTTGTTCGGCGTCTGATAGCGCCTTTTGGGCTTTCTTCAGTTTGGTCCGGGCGATCGAGGCGGCGGTTTTTAGCTGCTTGATATCCAGGGCCGGAGGCGTCGCTGCGGATGACGGCTTTTGACTGAGGCGGGTCTGGGCCTGATCAAGGGCTTGCTGAGCGAGCAGCGCCTTGGCGTTAAGACCGTCCAGGGCAAGGCGCAGTTTTTCAGCGCCGGGTGCGCCTTTGGTCTCGGCATCGGCCAGGGCCTGTGCTGTTTTACTCACCTTGGTGCGGGCTGTCGCGGCTGCGATTTTGAGCTCGGCCAGGGTTGGCGGAGAGGGTGGGCTTTGCTGTTCCGCCGAGCTCAGCGCCTGCTGGCTCTTCTCTGCGTTGGCACGCGCCTTGTCCGCAACCGTTTGTAGCTCACTAAGATCGCTGATCCCTTCGGCTTGCGCCTGGGCCAGTGCCTTCTCCGCTTTGCTGAGTTTGGTACGGGCGACCGCTGCTGCGGTCTTGAGCAGCTTAAGTTGCGCCTGCGGATCTGGCGTGGACGCTGTTGCGCTAGCAAGGCTGGTATCTTTGCGTTCGGCTTGGGTGCGCGCGGCAACTTCGGCGCGCGCCTTGCGCTTATCTGCTTTCTCCTGCTTTTCGCGCTCTAGACGCTGCTGCCGCGCCTCAAAGCGAATCCGAGCCTGTTCGGCGTTACGTTGCTCGAACTGCTCGCGGCGAATCTCGCCCTTGGCAAAACGGTAGTACTGTACCAGCGGGATATTGCTGGGACAGACATAGGCGCAGGCGCCGCACTCGATGCAGTCCATCAGGTTGTGGCTGAGGGCCTTGTCAAATTCTTTGCCTTTGGCAAACCAGTACAGCTGCTGGGGCAGCAGTTCGGCAGGGCAGGCCTGCTCGCACTGGCCGCAGCGGATGCAGTTTTGCGCAGGTGGCGGTTCAGGGAATTCTGCAGCGCTGGCCGCGATCACGCAGTTGCTGGTTTTGATCACCGGCACCTGGTCGCTGTTGAGGCTAAAACCCATCATCGGACCACCCATCACCAGACGATGGAGCTGTTGAGGGTCGGCGCCGGCATAATCGATCAGCGCTCTGATCGGCGTTCCTATCAGTACCTCGACATTGCCCGGACGCGCCAAGGCGTCACCGGTCAGGGTGGTGATCCGTGAGATCAGCGGTTCGCCGTGGTGTACCGCGCGATTGACTGCCGCCATGGTGCCGACATTCTGGACCACGATGCCGATGTCTGCCGGGAGCCGGCCTGAGGGTACTTCTACGCCAGTAAGCAGCTTGATCAGCTGTTTCTCACCCCCTGAGGGGTATTTGGTCGGAACCACCACGACTTCAATATCGAGGTCACTGTTACCGGCCGCACGGCTGAGAGCTATCGCTGCTTCAGGTTTATTGTCTTCGATGCCGATCAGACAATGGGTGGGCTTGATCAGGTGCGCAGCGATCTCTATGCCGCCAATGATGTCCTCGGCCTGTTCGCGCATCAGGGTATCGTCGGCGGTAATGTAGGGCTCGCACTCAACCCCGTTGATGATCAGGGTGTTAACGATATGATCATCGGACAGATGTAGTTTGACTGCGGTGGGAAAGCCTGCCCCGCCCATCCCAGAGATACCTGCGCAGCGGATCAGCCGGGCCAGTTCTGCCTTCTCCAGAGCGCGAAAATCTTCGATTCCCTGATGTTCGATCCAGAGATCCTGGCCGTCGGGTTCGATCACAATGCAGAGCTCATTCATGCCCGAAGGGTGAGGCACAGCGTAGCTGCCGATGGCGGTGACGGTGCCGGAGGTCGGTGCATGTAGATAGACGCTGACATGGCCGGTGGGCTCGGCGATGATTTGGCCCTTGAGTACCTGGTCGCCAATTTCGACGATGGGGGCAGCGGGGGCACCTATATGTTGTTGCAAGGGTAAGATCAGCCGCTCAGGCAACGGCAGCCGTTCAAGCGGTCGTTGCAGTGACTGACGCTTGTTTTCAGCGGGATGAATGCCGCCGTGAAAACTCCAGATACGACTCATGCAGCGCTACCCTTGTCACTATCGCCATCACTATCACTACCACTACCATCATCAGTAACAGCACCAGTATCCATATTGAGGGCATGGTCATGATCATGCTGGATACGGTGCTGCTGAATTGCCTGATGGCGGCCTCGGTCGGTGGCGATCAGCTGAACCCCTGGTATCGGCCGAGTCCAGGTCCAGGTCGCCAGAGAGGTCGCAATCGGGATCATATCGATACAGTCCACCGGGCAGGGTTCGACACAGAGATCACAGCCGGTGCATTCGGCGCTGATCACGGTATGCATCTGTTTGGCGGCACCGAGGATGGCATCGACCGGGCAGGCTTGGATGCACTTGGTGCAACCGATGCATTCATCTTCGCGGATGTAGGCCACCGCTTTGATCTGTTCTTCGCCATGCTCGGCATCCAGTGGCAGTACCTCGACATCCAGCAAATCAGCAAGCGCGGCAATGGTGCTTTCGCCACCGGGTGGACACTTGTTGATCGCTTCACCGTTGGCGATAGCCTCGGCATAGGGGCGACAGCCGGGGTAGCTACACTGACCGCACTGGGTCTGCGGGAGCAGGGCGTCGATCTGATTGACAATCGGGTTGCCTTCGACCTTGAAACGAATCGAGGCAAATCCCAGCAGAGCACCAAAGATCAGCGAGACACCGAGCAGTACCAAGACGGCGACTAGGATCGGATCCATCAGATCTGCACCAGGCCGGTAAAGCCAAGGAATGCCAGTGACATCAATCCGGCCGTGATCATGCCAATCGCTGCCCCCTTGAAGGGTTTAGGGACATCGGCCACCGCGATGCGCTCGCGCATCGCCGAGAACAGGATCAGTGCCAGGGCGAAGCCCAGCGCGGCACCAAACCCATAGAAGGCCGATTCGAGGAAGTTGTTTTGCTTGTTGATGTTTAACAGGGCAACACCCAGTACTGCGCAGTTAGTCGTGATCAGGGGCAGAAAAATACCCAGCATCCGGTACAGCAGCGGGCTGGTTTTGTGCACCACCATCTCGGTGAACTGGACCACCACGGCGATAACCAAAATAAAACTGATGGTACGCAGATAGGTAATATCCAGCGGTAGTAACAGGTATTCATAGACCAGATAGCTGCAGATCGAGGAGAGCGTCAGCACAAAGGTGGTTGCGAGCGACATCCCCATGGCCGTTTCCAGCTTGTTGGACACGCCCATGAACGGACAGAGCCCCAAAAACTGGACCAGGACGAAGTTGTTCACCAGAACGGTGCTGATCAGGATTAGCAGATAATCGGTCATCGACCGGGTACTCTCACTTGCCAATGGCAGTTAGTCGGCATGGTTGCCGAGAAAAAGTTGATCATTTTAGCCCTAAAAGGCCGATCCGTCATACCCTGAAGCCGATTAAACGTAGCATCGGGTATGACTTACCGAGTTTGAGAGTTAGACCCACGGGCTAGGCCGACGACTTGGACCTGTGGGCCAGATTAGTCGATCAGATAGCACCGGCTTCTTTCAGCAGACTAATGGCGGCAGTCACCGCTGCAGCAGGGTTCTCGTCATCGACCTTAACCGTATGCTGGGCATAGTCGGGGGTTTCCGCTGTCACGCATAAGCAGATGAGGCCGGCATTAAGCATCATTTCCGCGATTGCATCCAGACGCATGCAGGATTGTTCGCGGCAGTCACTGTCATCGTTCAGGTCTTGGCAGATCGCATGTTGCAACTGAGCGTCGCTGATCACTGTCACGGCGCGCCCCTGATCGAACAGTTGCTTCTCCAGAGTGTTGGCGACACTGCTACGCAGGTCGTGATTGGCGCCGCTGATGTAGAGCTTGAGTGGGTTTTGGCCAAAGCGACGGGCCCGGTCTGCCTCTGATACCAGTGCTACCTGACTGAGCGATCCATCATCGCTGAGTTGTACCCCGGGGCTGCTGAGCGCCTGGGTAATCATCCCTGCACCCAGAGTCAAGTTGCTGAGTCGGTCGACAATGATAAAACAGCCGGTGTCGGCATGGGTGGCGTAGTCGTCACCGATCACTGGTCGGTCCAGGCTGAACTCACAGAGTCCGATCTCGTTCAGTGCCAGTGCGCTGCCCGGCTGATGCTCCAGAGTGTTGACGTCGATCTTGTGCTGCAGGCGGGATACATGGCCGGTGACGGTGGTGGTGCCAATCTTGATCAGGTACTCCTTGCCCGGCAGCAGTGCCGTCTCATGCATCCAGACCAGATGGGCGCTGAACCGGTCGGTCGCCACAGGCTCTTTGCCCGCGTGAACGATCATATCGCCACGGCTGATATCGATTTCGTCTTCCAGGGTCAGAGTGACCGACATCGGCGCGAAGGCTTGCTCCAGCTCACCGTCGAAGGTCACGATCGCTTTCACCTTAGAGCGTTTACCCGACGGCAGGACTGAGATTTCATCACCGGGTTTGACCACGCCTGAAGCCAGGGTGCCGCAATAGCCGCGGAAGTTGAGGTTAGGGCGGTTGACGTACTGGACTGGAAAACGCAGGTCGTCAAAATTTCGATCCGAGGCGATCTGAACTGTTTCTAATGTCTCCATCAGCGGTAGGCCTGAGTACCAGGGCATAAACGTGGAGGGGTTAACGACGTTATCGCCCTTGAGTGCCGACAGGGGTACAAACTGGACATCGTGCATGTTGAGGCCGGTGGCAAAATTTAGAAAATCGGCCTTGATCTCGTTGTAGACCTCCTCGGAGTAGTCCACCAGATCCATCTTGTTGATCGCGATGATGGTGTGTTTGATCCCCAGCAAAGAGGTGATAAAGCTGTGACGGCGGGTCTGGGTCTGAACACCGTGACGGGCATCGATCAGGATGATCGCCAGGTCGCAGGTCGAGGCACCGGTGGCCATGTTACGCGTGTACTGCTCGTGACCGGGGGTATCGGCGATGATGAACTTGCGCCTCGCGGTGGAGAAATAGCGGTAGGCCACATCGATGGTGATCCCTTGCTCACGCTCGGCCTGCAGGCCATCGACCAGCAGTGCCAGATCGATATCATCGCCGGTGGTGCCGGATTTGACGCTGTCAGACTTGATCGCTTCGAGTTGATCTTCATAGATCATCTTGGAGTCGTGCAGCAAGCGCCCGATCAGGGTGCTCTTGCCGTCGTCGACATTGCCGCAGGTAAGCAGCCGCATCAGCTCTTTCTGCTCATGCTGGGCCAAGTAGGAGTTGATGTCGCTGCTGATCAGTTCGTCATGGTGGCTCATGGTGTCGCTCGTCTCGAATTCTGTTTCTATATTTTAACCGTAACCAAAAAATCAATTCGGGGCTTGGATCAGTGCGTCCGGACTAGGCGAAGGCGTTTGAAAAAGCGCAGTTTGCTGGTGCAAATGAGCATTTTGAAAACGTCTTCAACGACGGCTGGGCGTGCTGAGACTGGCCTGAAAGATTTTTTTAGAAGTAACCCTCTTTCTTCTTCTGCTCCATGGAGCCTGCGCCATCGTGATCGATCGCCCGGCCCTGGCGCTCGGAGGTGGTGGTGAGCAGCATCTCCTGAATAATCTCGGGCAGGGTGGTGGCGTCGGACTCGACCGCACCGGTCAGCGGGTAGCAGCCCAGGGTGCGGAAGCGGACATTTTTCAACATCGGTTGCTCGCCAGGCTTAAGAGGCAGGCGATCATCGTCAACCATGATCAGCAGTCCGTCGCGCTCAACCACAGGGCGAACCGCAGACAAGTAAAGCGGCACGATCGGGATGCTTTCTAGGTGGATGTACTGCCAGATATCCAGCTCGGTCCAGTTGGAGAGCGGGAACACGCGGATGCTCTCGCCCTTATCGATGCGGGTATTAAACAGGCTCCAGAGTTCCGGGCGCTGGCTTTTCGGGTCCCAGCGATGGTGCTTGTCGCGGAAGGAGAAGATGCGCTCCTTGGCACGGGATTTTTCCTCGTCACGACGTGCGCCACCGAAAGCCGCATCAAACTGGTATTTATTCAGCGCCTGCTTCAACCCCTGGGTCTTCATGATGTCGGTGTGTTTTTTAGAGCCGTGGACGAAGGGACTGATGCCCATCTCCACGCCCTCTTGGTTGATATGGACGATCAGGTCCATGCCAGCCTCTTCAGCCATCTTGTCGCGGAACTCGATCATTTCGCGGAATTTCCAGGTGGTATCGACGTGCATCAAAGGAAAGGGTGGCTTGCCGGGGTAAAAGGCTTTGCGGGTCAGGTGCAGCATCACGGCCGAATCCTTGCCTACCGAGTAGAGCATCACCGGGCGCTCAAATTCGGCAGCGACTTCACGGATGATGTGGATACTTTCAGCTTCGAGCTGCTTGAGGTGTGTCAGACGTCGTGCTGACAGGAGATCTTCGCTGTTCATATCGGGCTCAGTCTTAACTCATTGATGTGTTGGGGCAGCGCGTCGGCTGATAGGATGATGGCACCCTGTGTGCGGCTATCATACGGTGCTCTTTTGAAAATAAAAAAGAATATAATAGAATTCTTTTATTACCTTTGGTTATTAGCGCGGTCTGCTGCTCTGTAACTTTTAGCGGCTGTTTAGCTCTATGCGTCTGTTCGTCTAGCGCACGTCTACAAAGGGTGCGTGCTCGATATGCGGCAGCAAAGGCGCTTATCTGAATTACTTATGCATTTTCGATCTATAGGAATTTCTAATTATTCTTTTGTGTTATATCCGCAGGTCACTATGATAGCCGCTACGGATTTTTTTGAGTAGAGGTATTAATGGAGCTGGCATACAGTTTTGCCGGATTGGTGGTTGGCCTCATTGTAGGAATGACCGGAGTTGGCGGCGGGGCGTTGATGACGCCGATCTTGATCGTCGGTTTTGGGATCAGTCCTGCGGTCGCGGTCAGCACCGATCTACTCTACGCTGCGGTCACCAAAATGGGCGGTGTCTGGCCTTATGCCAAGAAGGGCTTGGTTAATTGGCAGGTGGTTGTCGCTATGCTGATCGGCAGCATCCCCGGCTCGTTAATGACACTCTGGTGGCTCAGCGGCATCGAGGAGATGGAAACGCTCGAGCATTTGATGAACCTCACTCTGGGGGTGAGTTTGGTACTCACCTCTATTGCGGTCTTTTTTCGCAATCGAATCCGTAACTATTTGATCGAGCTGGATGCGCCACGGCTCAAAGCAGCGGGTCGGCGTTGGCGGTTGCCGGTAACCTCGGTGGCAGGGTTGATCCTGGGAATGCTAGTAACGCTGTCTTCGGTAGGCGCCGGTGCCTTAGGGACTGCACTACTGATTCTGCTGTTTCCACGTATGACCATGCCGATGATTGTGGCAACTGACCTGGTGCATGCGGTGGTCTTGACCGGGATTGCAGGTGCGGGGCACTGGCAGCTGGGTAATGTTGATCCGGAGCTGCTGGTCTATCTGCTGGTGGGTTCTTTACCCGGGGTTTATCTGGGAGCGCATCTAGGGGTGAAGTTATCACCCAAATTTATGCAGCCGTTGATGGGCTCTTTGTTGCTTATCATCGGAATTAGGTTCGTTTTGGCCAGCTAACACTGGCAACAAAGGTAGAGTTTTTGGTAGGGTGCGCCCTCATTTAGGCGCGGTAATCAGTAATAAGAGTATTTCAACATGTATCTATATAGCGAGCTAGACCAACAGCTGATCGATGAGCGGGTTGCCCAGTACCGCGATCAGACTCGGCGCTACCTTGCCGGCCAGATCCCGGACGCAGAGTTCCGGGTTCTGAGGCTGCAGAACGGTCTTTACACACAGCGCCATGCACCTATGCTGCGGGTCGCGATCAACTATGGTCTGCTCTCGTCGGCGCAGTTGCGGGCGTTGGCGAAGGTCTCCCGTGATTACGATAAAAGTTACGCCCATTTCACTACCCGGCAGAATATTCAGTTTAACTGGCCAGCGCTGGAGGCGGTGCCCGATATCCTGGCTGATCTGGCCAAGGTGCAGATGCATGCGATTCAGACCTCGGGTAGCTGTATCCGCAGCGTGACCTCCGATCATTTTGCCGGGGTGGCGATTGGCGAAGTCGAAGACCCGCGCCCGATTG
>CAXBEA010000126.1:0-9488 GCA_963974645.1 uncultured Neptunomonas sp.
AATCAGGTGTTCACGTTCGTCCGGAATAGGTGTTCATCTTCACCGGAATACGCAGCCAATAAATTTGGTCGCCGTCACGCCAATGGGAGGTGGGTAGCACAAAAGGCCGACCGTCCATGACCATGCCGATATAAGCGACCAGTGCCTCATCAATGATGCTATGGATTAATTCCCGGTCATAACTGGCACGTAGTCGACCCCGTTTGACTCTGGATTGCGGGGTAACCTCTAGCTGGCTAGGGTTCGGATCGGTCATGGTGCAGCTCCTGTCAGCAATATCTGTTCGCTTTTGTCATCGTCTAATCGAGATGACGATTGCCAGTGTATTTCGCAAATGGTATCTCTTAAATATCCAGTTTATTTAAATTTAGAGATACCAGTTATGGGCTTTGAAGACGATCTGGCTACGCTGAGCCTCAGTATTGATGCCACCGACTCTGTTCCCTTGTATCAGCAACTGGCAACCCAACTTCGCCAGCTGATCGGCAGCGGCCGGATATCCACGGGGGAGCGCTTGCCCTCCAGTCGAAGGCTTGCACAATTGCTCGCTATCTCACGTACGTCGACACTTAACGCCTATGATCAATTGATAGCAGAAGGGCTGCTTGTCACCCGGCCTGCGTTGGGCATCTATGTGACGGCGCTGGGTGCCTCGGCCATAGCAGAGCGTACTGAACTACGCGACTGCGATCTCGGTAATAGCAGCGAATCTGCTTCTGGACCGATAGACATAGGTCTCAGTGCGCAGGCTTTTAGTGCCAATGCAGACGTCAGCCTGTTTCCGTTTCGCGAATGGTCCCGAACTCTGGCTAAGGTCTGGCGCCGCCCGGATCCCGCCTTGCTACAGGGTCAGCATCCAGGTGGATACGGGCCTCTACGTCAGGCGGTAGCGCGTTATATCAAGGCGGTAAGGGGTATCGACTGCCACCCAGCACAGGTGATCATCACCGCAGGTAGCCGCGATGCCTTGATGTTGATATCCAAGGTGCTGTTAAGCCCCGGTGACCCGGTTGCGCTGGAAAACCCTTGCTATCCGTCGCTTCGACACGGTTTTGCCGCTCAGGGGGTAGGCATTCATGCCACAGCTATCGATTCTGAGGGGATGCGGCTTCCCCCAGCGGGGATGAAACTGGCTTGGATGACCCCCGCGCGTCAGTATCCTCTGGGCACAACCCTGTCCCTAGAGCGTCGGCTGGACTGGCTGGGGTATAGCCGAAGTCAGCAATGTTGGCTGGTGGAGGATGACTACGATTCTGAGTTTCACTATCGCAAAGCGCCTTTGACGCCTCTGTTTAACCTGGCATCACAGCTTCAACCACGCGATAAGCAATCGGTAATCTTGGTGGGGAGTTTTTCCAAGTTGTTGTTCAAAACCCTGCGTATCGGCTACCTGATTGTTCCTCAGCCATTAATTCCTGCGTTTTTGGACGCCCAGGACAGCCTGGGTAACCTGGCGTCTGTGCCTATACAGCCGGCACTGGCAGAGTTCTTGGCTCATCGACGATTTGCGAGCCACTTGAGACGCATGCGCCAGTGTTACCAGCAGCGTAGGAACTTCCTTCATACGTTGCTTCAGCATCGGTTGAGCCGCTGGTTTGACAGCGAACTGCCCAGTTGCGGTATGCACCTGCTGGCGCACTGCAAAGCTGTGCCGTTAGGGGTAAATGATCTCTGGTTTGAACAGCAATTGGCGCGGCAAGGTATTTATGCGCCCGCACTTTCACCGAACTATAGCGTCGACGCTGAACAGGGGTTGCTGCTTGGTTTTTCTGGTACGTCTGAAGAGGCGCTAGCGAAAGGCGTTGAGCAGATTGAGCGAATGATGAAGCAACTGTCTTAACGTTAGCCTGAGTATTAGCTGGTTCGTATTGTCTCGAAAATGTTAGCTGTAAATGGGTAAGCGGAATTTTTCGATCCCGTATCTAGGGTCTTATCATTAAGGCTGCAGAATCGACGTCTGTGTAGTTCTGCGCTGCGCTTGATAACCGCCTGCATCGCCCCCATCTTGGGCCCTATCTTCTAGCCTGATACGAGAACCTGCATGAATAAGAGTTTGATCACTAATATCCTCGCGCTGGGTGCCGCCCTAGCCGGTTACTTGCTGCAACAGCCGCTGCTGCAGAGTGCCGGACTATTTGCGCTGTCTGGCGCGCTGACTAACTGGCTGGCGATCCATATGTTGTTCGAGCGGGTCCCAGGGCTCTATGGGTCGGGTGTGATCCCCGGTCGCTTCGAGGAGTTCAAGCTGGGAATTAAAACCCTGATCATGGAGCAGTTTTTTACCGCCGAAAATATCGAACGCTTCCTGGGCGCGGAAAAGGGTGTCCAGGCCAATTTGCATCTGGCCCCGGTGATCGAAAAACTGGACCTGAGTCCGCTGTTCGATGCCCTGGTCAAGGCGATTGAAGAGTCATCGCTGGGTGGGATGCTGAATATGATCGGTGGCGTTGCGGTGTTGCAGCCGTTGCGCGAGTCCTTCGTGACCAAGGCGAAGGTTAAGCTCGAAGAGATGACCCGCGCGGAGGAGTTTTTGCGCCTGTTTCGTGAAGAGTTGGAACGGCCCGATAGCCTGTCGCAGATTAATGCTCAGGTAGAGCAGGTGGTCGAGCAGCGTCTTGATGAGCTGACCCCGCAGCTGGTCAAGGAGATTGTTTCTGGGATGATCCGTAAACATCTGGGTTGGCTGGTTGTCTGGGGTGGGGTGTTCGGTGCCCTTATCGGTTTGATCGCCGCTGTTTCTGGATTGTAACCGCTCTGGCTGCGTTACAGGCGCACCCTTAGTCGGCGAGAGTTGAACGTCGCCGCAACACCAGGGTGGCCTTGAGCCGGCTGTTGCCGAAGCAGGCCATGCGTTCAAAGTCACCGCGGCTGATCGGCAGATGGATGCTGTCGTGAGACGGGTGGTGACCCTGCTCGTCCGGATCGGGATCGTTGAGGTAGACAAACTGCGCGTCACAGGCGCTGATGAACACCCAGTGCGGTGCTTTGTTACGGTTCAGCCGCCAGGTGCTGATCAGGGTAATCAGGGCATCCCCGGCATCGATGTGTTGTTGCAGCTGGGCAGGAGTGATGGCGCTGGGCAAGAGACGAATGTCGGTCTCGCCGATCCGCTCGATAAAGTCTTCATGTACCAGCTCTATCACCCTTTTTTTACGGCTGTCGCGCACCCCTTCGATAAAAGGGATCTCTTTACACTGGATGTAGAGCGTCACCTCAAATCCGCGCTGCCAAGCACTCAGCGCCAAGCCCTCCGGCGAGCAACCGCCGTGCCCAGAGGTCATAAAGATGGTGGTCGCTTCGCGCCACAATTGCATCTCAGCGCGCCTTGAAAACGCGCTCGCGCAGGGTTCAAGACGCTGCATTGCCATCATCAGCGCGGCTGGGCCGCAGGTAAAGGGGGTGGTCTGGCCATAGAAGGCCGCCGTTTTGGCACGTGATAGAGGCTCCGGTGAGAGCGCTTTTTCCAGCCGTAGTGCCGTGGCACCGTCTTCGTAGTAGTCCTGCTCTTGATCGAACTGCTGGTAGCCAGCGGCGAGATAGAGCCCGAGAGCTTCCTGATTATCACTACGAACCTCCAGGCGGATAAACAGCCGCCGGCGTTCGATGGCTGCTGCCTCCGCCGCCTGCAGCAACCTTCTGGCAATACCCTGGCCGCGCTGGCCGGAGTCGACGGCGAGGGAGTAGATCCTCGCCAAGGATGAGCCGCGCCGAAACAGCAGTAAAATATAGCCAAGAATCTGCTGCTGTTGCTCTACCACTAAACAGCGGCTGTGCTGGCCGAGCAGGAAATGGCGAAAGCTACGTCGGTTCAGCTTGTCACTGCTGAAACAGCGATTCTCAAGCGCCAGCAAAGGCTCCAGATCCTCGCTGCTGGCAAGGCGGATAAGAAGCTCGGAGCGGGTCTGATTCATCGGCAGAGACACGTGAAAAGAGGTGGGAAAAAGGGGTGCAGACTTGGCTGTCGTCGCTCGTATAGTATGCCCGCGAATGCTTGGCACACAAGGAGTTTAGCCATTTAGGGGGAGCCGTTTACGCCATCAAAAAGAGATTGCTGAGAATAATTTTTGAGCGCAGACTGCCGTTAGCTATGGCCTTATTAGCGGCATCTCAATCAGCAGTCCCTTCTATCGTCTATACGCCTGGTTCAGCCCTACGTTGGAGTCTTCATGCCGTCGTTTTTAATCGTTGTAGATACGTTAGCTGACTGGGCGCCCTATTTCCCCAGCGCTGATGTGATCAGTTTCGAAGATTATCTGAATCTCCCGGAGAGCAAAGGCCGGGTACGGGTGATCAACCTCTGTAACAGCGGCCGCTACCTCTCCCCGGGTTATTACTGTTCGCTGTTGGCGGAAGCTCGCGAGCATCATGTTCTGCCTTCGCTGAGGGTGATTAATGACCTGAGTCAGCGGGCACTCTACCAGTTACAGCTGGCGGATATCGGTGAGCAGCTGTGCAGCCTGAGCACCGCCGAGGAACAGACCCTGAGGTTTCGTTCCTTTTTCGGTGAGGTTGCAGATAGCCGCCTGGCGATGCTATCTCGAAGCCTGTTTGAACGCTTTCCCTGTCCGTTGCTGGAGGTAGAGCTGCAGCAGCGGAACGGGCAGTGGCAGCTAAAGCGACTCAAGCTGCTCAGCCTCAGCGAGCTGAAGTTAGACGCGGATCAGGACCTGTTTGCCCGGACTCTGGAGCAGTTCAGCACTAAAATGTGGCGCAAACCCGGTGCTCGCAAGCAGAGTCGCTACGATCTGGCGATTCTGGTCGACCCGGATGAGAAGCTACCACCAAGTGATAATCGTGCCCTGAAAAGGTTTATCAAGGCCGCTGCCAAGCTGGGGATAGAGGCGCAGCTGATCGGTCGTCGAGACCTGATGCGAATTCCTGAGTTTGATGCGCTTTTTATCCGCAAAACCACCGCTATAGATGATTACAGCTACCGCTTTGCCAAAAAAGCCGAGTCCGAAGGGCTGGTGGTGATGGATGATTCCAGCTCGATCATGCGCTGTTGCAACAAAGTCTACCTGACCGATCTGCTTAAACGACACAAGATCCCCGCGCCGCTGACCGAGATTATCTCCTCCAGTGCGGAGGCTCGGCTGAGTGAGGTTGCGGTGAAGCTTGGTTTTCCGATTGTGTTAAAAATCCCCGACGGTTCTTTTTCTCGCGGGATGGCCAAGGTTGAGGATCTGGACGGATTGAAGCTCCAGGCTAAGGTATTGCTTAAACAATCGGCGCTGGTGCTGGCGCAGGAGTTTCTCTATACCGAATACGATTGGCGGATTGGGGTCTTAAATAATAAGCCGATCTTTGCCTGTCGTTATTTTATGGCCAAAAACCACTGGCAGATCTACAACCACGGTGCGGCTAAAGTGACCGCAGGTGGCTTCGACACCCTGCCCACCTTTGAGGTACCCAAGGAGGTGTTGCAGGTGGCCATGAAGGCCAGCCGTCTGATCGGTGATGGTCTATACGGTATCGATATTAAGCAAAGCGGGAAAAAAGTGGTGGTTATCGAGGTCAACGATAATCCCAGCATCGACTCGGGGATTGAGGATCTGTATCTGGGTGATGAACTATACCTACAGATCATGCACGAGTTCTTACGCCGTCTGGAGATGCGCGGCCAGCCGAACTGAGCACCTCTTTAAGTCTTTTTCAAAAGCGGAAATTGGCGCAGGAGGCAGACTATGCCCGTGAATAAAGCCACACCCTCTTTGGAGCTATTGCGCCACATCATTGTCGATGCGTCGCGGGCGCGCAATCAGGTGCAGCTGGTCGATTGCATTGTTAGGCATGTGCAGCGGGTCTACAACGTACCGGTTTGCAGCCTCTATCTGCTCGATAACGAGCTCCAAGAGCTGCGTCTGATCGCCACCCTGGGACTCGACTCAGGATCTGTTGATAAGGTCCGACTTGCGCTGGGACAAGGGCTTATAGGTCGTATCGCGGATAGTCAGCTACCTATCCTGCAGGATCGTGCCAGCAGTCATCCGGATTACCGCTATTTTCCCGAAACCGGCGAGGCTAGCTTCGATGCCTTCCTCGGGGTACCTATCGTCCATCACGGCAATACCCTGGGCGTCCTGGTCTTACAGGATACCCCGCCACGGCAGTTCGATAATGAGGATGAGGCGTTTCTGGTCACGCTGAGTGCCCAGTTGGCTAGCAGCCTGCTGCGCTGGACGGGTCCGACCGTAAGCGATGCTGGCGCCCATCAGACCCAGTACATAGAGGGGATCAAAGGGGCTGCTGGATTGGCCGTTGGCAGGCTGTATTTTGTCAGCAAAGGGCTCAGTCATGGCCCTGCGGATAGCGCCGGGCAGATAGATCCGGTGCAGGAGCTGAGCAGGTTTCAGGCCGCGGTGAAACAAACGCGTGTTGATCTCAACGACGCCAGCATACGTTTGCGCAGCAGTGTTTCGGCTGAGATTTTGGAGGTGTTCGATTTCTATCAAATGATGCTCGGCAGTGAGCAGCTAGGCCAGGCCATCGAAGAACGGATCAGCCAGGGTGACTCGGCGGTCAGCGCGCTGCGGCGTACGGTCGATGAGTGCGCGCTGGTGTTTGAAGCGATGCCCGATCCCTATTTCCAGGCACGTGGCGAGGATGTCCGCAATGTCGGCAATAGGCTCTACTATCATCTACAGGAACATTTGCCGGAGCATCACTTACAGGATCCTCATCACCCGAAGGCAGGCCGGCGACCGACGGAGGCTACCTCCGGGGTGATCTTGATTGGCGACCAAGTAAGTGTAACCGACATCGGCCAGTTTGAGCCGGAGCAGCTAGCGGCCATCATCTGCATGAAAGGATCGGCGCTTTCTCATACCGCAGCACTTGCTAGCGGCTTGGGCATTCCGGCAGTCATGGGTATCAAAGATATCTCTGGATTACAGCAAGGTGACTTGGTTGCCGTGGATGGTTACCGAGGGCGGTTGATTGTCGATCCTAGCCCGGTGGTGCTGCAGAGATTCGAGCAGCAGATAAACGAGCAGCGCCAACAGCAGCAGAGGTATTTCAAATGTCGTCATCTCCCCGCTGAAACCCTCGATGGATTTCGAATCCGACTGCTGGCCAATACCGGCCTGCGCACCGACATCACTCCAGGACTGGCGCGGGGCGCCGAAGGGGTTGGTCTCTATCGTTCAGAAATTCCTTTTATGGCGCAGCCTAATTTTCCCAGCGAAGAGGAGCAGCTGGAGATCTACCAGCACTTGCTTTCTACCTATCAGCCGCTGCCCGTGACCATGCGTACGCTGGATATCGGGGGTGATAAGTCGCTGCCCTATTTTAGCTATAAAGAAGACAACCCCGGGCTTGGCTGGCGAGGTATTCGCTTCACCCTGGATAATCGGCCGGTGTTTATTTGTCAGTTACGGGCGATGCTTCGATCCAATGCGACCAGTCGTAACCTGCGCATCATGTTGCCGATGGTGAGTAGGCTCGACGAGGTACTGGATACCATTGAGTTGCTTGATATCGCAGAGGCGCAACTGACCAAGGAAGGGCTGGACTTTTACCGACCCCCGTTGGGGATCATGGTGGAGGTGCCCGCAGCTATTACCCTGTTACCCTTTATGGCGCCCTATATCGACTTTATCTCCATCGGCTCTAACGATCTGTCGCAATACCTGCTGGCCGTGGATAGAAATAACCCCAGGGTTGCCTCGCGCTTCGATTCGTTGCATCCGGCGGTACTGCATACCTTGGTGGCGTTGGTGAAAGAGGCGAATCGATTGCGGCTTGAGGTTAGCCTCTGTGGAGAGATGGCCTCAGATCCCTTGGCGGTGGTGCTGCTGCTGGGGATGGGGATAGAAACGCTGAGTCTCAGCTCCTTTAGCTTGCCTAAGATCAAACATCTTATTCGCCATCTACACCGCAGCGATGCCGAGCGCTGGTTAACCCAGGCGCTGAAACTGGGCGACGAAGCCGATATTCGTCAGCTGTTAACCGCCGAGCTGACGCGTTGCCAGCTGAGCGACGTATTGGCACCTGCGGAGTCTGTAAGCAGCTAACCCGTCGACGTGGGATAGCGCACGCTGATGCTGGATGGCGGCCGGGTTGCCTTCGATGTCGCCGGCGCTGGCCGAGAGGGGCTGGAGGTCAAAGGTCCGCGGGCGTGGACGGTTCATCTCGGGTAAGATCAGCTCGAGTCTTGAATTAGGAGAGATACAATGGATGCGTTCAGTCAGTTAGATAAGGTGGCCAGCAAACGTTCGGCGCTGGAAAAGCTGATCGATATCGCTATTGGTATTCAGGGTCAGCAGCAGGCGATGGAAGATTTGTCCCTGATCGCCAAGCCGTCTCAGGAGCTCCCGGCCAAGACCGTCCAGCAGATGACTCAGTTCGAGGAAAAGTATGCTGACGCAGCGGATGAGGAGCTCAGGCAGAGGCTGCATCTGATCGAATCGGCCATTCATGGGCTGATTAAGAGGGTGGTCCTCGTTGCCCAGCTGGAGGTTACCGCCCTTCGCGACGAGGAGGTTAAGGGGCTCTCTGTCGATGGCTTCAAACTGCTGGTTGCCGAGTTTGAACAGCACACTAAAACGTCGCTGATTCTGCGTTTTTTGTTGAAAAAACGCGGTGTTGCCCTCGTCGCGTTCAAGCTTCCCTTCCCCCAGGAGTCGATCGCAGAGCGGATTCAAGCGCTCAAGGAGAAGGAATATCAGTGCATCGCCCAGATTAAGGTCGAGGCGCAAAGCATTATCGACGATACCCAGCTGCTGCTGGCCGGTTCGTCATTTCCGGATAAGATGAGGCAGCAACTGCAAGCGGTTCAGGAGGCGATGCAGGACAACCTGCTGCATCTGGATAAGGGCGGCTCCGTGGCGACGCTGCCGAATAAGTTTGAAGTGATAGGGTCGCAATCGACACCACCGCCTCCGCCAACAGATGAGCGGGTGAAGGCAGCCGCAGCGGTCCCTAAACCGGTTCAGGTGGCGGCGGAGGTTGAAAAGAGTGTTAAAGCCCGGTCGAGCAAGGACCTAGGTGCGTCCGTTAGACCGGTCAGGCGGAAAAAACTGACCACCTGGCAGCTGCTGCTAAAATGGCTGATGACCCCCTGGAGCCGGAGTTTTAAATCTCTGCAAGAGGAGAATGAGAAAAAGGGTGGCTAACGGAAGTGCTCAACAACTGCTTGGACGCAAAGTCCCTGGATCAGATCAATAGCACAATGCTGTCCCCCCAGCAGAAATGACAAAGGCCTGCGTTTAGTCGCAAGCCTTTGAAAGAGACGGTGCCCGAAGACGGAATCGAACCGCCGACACGAGGATTTTCAATTCCTATTGAGGGTCTGTAGATAACTAAAATTCAATCACTTGCGGCGTTAGCCCTTGTTCATAAAGCTCTTAAATGAGTCTTAATGCAGATAAATACTATGTGTTGTGTCACAAATGTGGCACAGCCTTCGTGCGACGGAGCGGTCACTTAGCCTATAACCTGAATCCGTGACTTAAAAACCACCTTAAATGCCTCAAACCCTGTAGCCACAA
>CAXBEA010000127.1:0-9298 GCA_963974645.1 uncultured Neptunomonas sp.
CCCTCTCTGTTGCACGGCTAATCTGAATAACACGCTGTTTACGGATGGGAACTAGATAGAGTATTGATCTCTACAGGGGGGCTAGAATCAAGGCTAGCCACCACGCTTAACCTTGGTTAATATAGGGTCTTAAGCGTGATATTAATATGGATGTTAAAATCAGATGTTAATAACCTCTTGCTAATAACCACAAAAAACTTGGCTTGCTTGCTGGTATTTATTCTTGCCTCAGCGACAGGCGCCTACTGGACATACCATGTCCAGGGGATGCACCACAATGAACAGCGCTTCATGGTGAGCGAGCTAGCCAATGCGCAAGCCTCGGCGATCGAGCGGCGTCTGTCACAGTCCCTGTCAGCAACCGGTATCTTGGCTCATGAGGTGCGGCAACACCGGGGGCTTTTTGACGGTTTTGAAGATTATGCCGATGAGATCATTAAGTCCGTCGGCGGGGTCTCAAACCTACAGCTGGCTCCGGCGGGTATTATCCGTTATATCCATCCACTGGTAGGCAATGAGAAGGCGCTAGGCCACGACATCCTCCGTGACGACCGTCTCACCAAGGAGACTCAGCTCGCAATTCAGGAGCATCGGATGACGTTGGCGGGGCCGTTTGAATTGGCGCAGGGTGGGGTTGCAGTGATTGGCAGACAGCCAGTCTATTTGATGGGTGCCGACGGTGAAGAGTTTTGGGGCTTTGCCTCCGCGCTGATCTATCTCCACGACCTGATCAGAGCGACAGAGCTGGAACCGTTGATGGACAAAGGTTATAGCTACCAGCTGCGCCGGATTCATCCAGATACGGGGGCGGATGAGGTGTTTTCCAGCTCGGCTACTCCCCTCGGTCCCTATAGCTTTTCGGTGGCAATCGCGGTTCCCAACGCGACCTGGCGGCTACTGATGAGTCGCTCCCAGCCGCCACTGAGCTGGTTGGCGACTACCGGTTACTTTGTCAGCATTCTATTCGGGTTTATGGTCGCTTGGGTTATATCCTTTGTGCTTCAGCAGCCGGATAAATTAAGACGCATTGTGGCTGAAAAAACCCAGGCGCTTGAGCGCCTAGCCTACCATGATCACCTGACCGAATTAGTCAACCGGCGCTACCTGAACGAACAACTTGAAAGGATTGCCCGAAAACCTAGGCGCTACGGTCAATCGGCCGTTTTAATGCATCTGGATTTGGATGACTTTAAACGTGTTAACGATTCGATGGGACATGCAGCCGGAGATCTACTGCTGCAGCAGATTGCGGACCGGCTGATCGGCTGCGTCAAAGGCCGTGATATTGTCGCCCGCCTAGGGGGTGATGAGTTTGGCGTGCTGTTGCTGGATTCCGACTCCATCCGTGACCTCTGTAAGGTTGCCGAAAAGCTCATAGAAGTGGTATCGAGCCCCGTCATCTTGGGTAATAAATCCGTTGTGGTCTCCCCATCCGTAGGTATTACTTTAATACCTACGGATGGACGGGAGGTAACCGAAATCCTAAGAAACGCTGACTTGGCGATGTATGCGGCCAAGCAGGCAGGAAAAAAGAGCTATAGATTTTATGCGGCCTCTTTACAGGCCGAGGCTGTTGCCAAGCTGCAGCTGGAAGACGATCTTAGCGTTGCTGTTAAGCAGCAGCAGTTTGTCCTGCATTACCAGCCTATCGTTGAGATAAACAGCGGTGAGCCTGTGGGATATGAAGCACTGATCCGCTGGCAGCATCCAGAACGGGGCTTAGTCTATCCGGATTTATTTATCGGCGTTGCCGAAGATACGGGGATGATTATCGAGATCGGCTACTGGGTCATCGTCCAAACCTGTCATCAAATAAAGCAAGATGTGTTAGCGGGTAAGCCTCGGCGTCAGTTTTCGATCAACCTGTCTCCAAAGCAATTCCGGGACCCTCAGCTGTTAGAAAATATCCGCGGCATTGTCCGCTCTGCCGATATAGATGCAAGATTACTGGAGATTGAGGTGACCGAGTCTTGCGTCATGGACAGTGTTGAAAATGCCATAGCAACGCTCCGCCAGTTCAAAAAGATGGGAATCTCGGTGGCGATCGATGACTTTGGCACCGGCTACTCCTCACTGGCATTACTGAAGAACCTGCCGGTAAATAAATTAAAAATAGATATGAGCTTTATTCGTGATTTGGCGTCAGATACAAACGATCAGAAGATCGTTGAGGGTCTTATATCGATGGCCCATAAACTCCAGTTGAAAGTGGTCGCGGAGGGGGTGGAGACGCAAGCACAGCAACAGCTACTCATTAATTACGGCTGTGATCTTGGTCAGGGCTACTTATTTAGCCAGCCTGCACCGATGGCCCAGTTGCCTTGTCTGCCAGGGCCCGCGCAACCCGATTTAACCGAAGAAGGTATAGCCTTTAGCCCATGACAATAAAAAAGATATTTCAGGATCAGCTGGCCAGCATCTGTCCAGATCCGATCATCGCGGTCAATAGGAACGGTATTATCGTGCTGTTTAACCAGGCCGCAGAACAGCTTCTGGGTTACACCGCCAGTGAAGTGGTCGAGACCCAGTCTATTATCGATTTTTACCATACCGCCGAGGCGGGGCGTACGCTCAAACGGCTGATGCACGAGCAGCTAGCAGATGGATTTGGTTGTATCCAGGGCCATGAGTCCGCGCTCAAATCCAAGAGTGGCCAGGTGATTCCGATCCAGATATCGGCAACCCTGATCATGGATGGCGATGAAGAGATTGGCAGTGTTGGTTTTTTCCATGACCTGAGCGCTCGCAAAGAGCTTGAACTCTCGCTACGGCTGCTGTCGATTACCGATAACCTCAGTGGTCTTTTCAACCAACGCCATTTCTACACCACGCTATCGCAGGAGATGGAGCGTTACAGCCGTTACGCCCATTCGCTGTCGTTGATCTGCATCGATATGGACAAATTCAAAACCCTAAACGATACCCTGGGGCACCTGCAGGGCGATGCGCTCATCGCCTATCTAGGACGGCTTATCCAGAGCGAACTACGAAGCGTTGATTTTGGATTCCGCTACGGCGGCGATGAGTTTATGCTGATTCTGCCACAGACCGACAGCACCAAAGCGGCAGTTGTAGCAGAGCGGTTACGCAAAACTTTTTTTCAGATCGCACCCAACATGATCCAGTCATCCTCGCGTCAGCTTCCGCAGCTAAGTTTAAGTATAGGGATCGCACTGTATCACGAAGGTGATTCTGCCGAGCTGTTTGTCAAAAGCGCCGATTTGGCGATGTATCAGGCGAAGGAGGCCGGTGGCAACCAGGTCGTGGTCGTACCTTCCAACACTGTGCCCCGGTACGTTAATCGGAGCGCTAATAATCCGCCGTTAACGTCTGAGCAATCTTAAGACGTGGCCTATACTTTGTAGCCGATACGGGACAACGCAGTCTGTTCAGATTCGTTATCACGGCAACAGCGTCTTTTATCGCACGAGTTGTTTCGAATAAGGCTGCAAAGATCAAAAAAAGGAGCCATCTTGTCTGCCGCTGATACAGATAGACACCAACTTACTCGCCGTAACGTCTGGGTCGGATTTAAGCAGCTAGTACCTCTTTCGCTTTTTGTGGTTGTGTTTGGGGTCGCCTTTGGGTTGGCGGCTGCGCAAGCCGGGTTAGATAACCCTACTATTATTTTCATGAGTACCCTGGTGTTTGCCGGTGCTTCACAGTTTGCGGCTTTGGAATTATGGGGTGCTCAGGTATCGCTTCTCCCCTTAGCGATTACTGTATTTGCCATCAATGCTAGACACCTGCTGATGGGGGCTACCCTGTATCCCTGGTTGCGTCATCTGCCGCCAGCAAAACGTTATGGGGTGATGCTTGTTGTATCAGACGCCAACTGGGCAATGTCGATGCAAGCATTTAGTCGCGGCGAGCAAGGCATGGGGGTTTTGTTTGGTGGTGGTCTTGCGATCTGGTCATTCTGGATCTTAGGCACCTGGCTGGGTCTCTATTTTGGCAGTGCGATCCAGGATCCGGTGAGTCTGGGCTTGGATATGGTGATGGGTTGTTTCCTCTTGGCGATGGTGGTTGGCGGACAAAAGAGTGTACGTATGTTGATCATCTGGATAGTTGCCGCGCTTTCAGCGCTGCTGGCTTACTGGTATCTGCCGACCAATAGCCACGTTGTTGTTGGCGCCCTGGCGGGTGGCATCTTGGGTGCTATGTGGATGGAGAAGAAACCATGAGCATAGAAACGACAGGCTTTGGCGCGCTTATCATCGTGTTGGTCATGGCCGCAGTAACGCTGGCGACGCGCTGGGGTGGCGTTTTTGTAATGTCATTTGTACCGATTAACTATCGGGTGCAGCAGTTTATCAGTGCGATGTCTGGCTCGGTGCTGGTGGCGCTGCTTACACCACTGGCGATCAATGGTGACAACGGCGCACGAATGGCTTTATTGACCACCGCTATCACTATGTTGCTGCTGAAAAAACCTTTGCCAGCGATCGCAGCTGGGATATTGGCTGCGGCCTTGTTTAGGCAACTTTGACGATCTGATCACTCGGTTGGTCGCGACAGTGAATATGAATGCAAAGGCTACATCCCGTTGTCTTCTTTCTCCCAAGAAGCAAAAAAGCCTACCTCAGCTGCAGGCCTTTGTATGCCGCAGTGTACAGAGGTGATCTGCCGAAACGTGAAGGGTGGCAAGCCCTATGTTCTGGTTGGGCAAGGTTCGAAATAGTTGCCGGCGGGCGACTACGAAGCCTGCGTGCCGGTAAAAGGCCAGGATGAGCTGGCGCTTAACTTCAACCCGATGGAAACGGTTGTGTAGGTAGAAGCATTTGCCACTATCAATGCTCTTGCGGCACAGTGAGAAAATGATAAAAAGCATTAGCTTGAAAAGGCTATAAAATATGAGCAATGCCCATCAGTCCGCTCGAGCATTGATAACTATGTAATATCCAGGAATGTCGAACTTATGAATTTTTTCAAAAAAAACATCAAATCAATGATCTCAGTATTGGTGCTACTTCTTTGCTCTGTAGGCTGGGTTGCTACCGCTCAATCGGCACCAACAACCGCTGAGTATGGAGTCGTCCTCAATCTGTCAGGCAAACAACGAATGCTGTCTCAGAAAATGTCGAAAGAGGTTTCCCAGATAGCTCTGAAGACTTCGACACAAGAGAACTTACAGAGCCTAGCTGCAACCGCAGCATTGTTCGATAAGACCCTTAAAGGGTTGAGAGATGGAGACGCCTCTTTAGGTCTACCAGCAACAGATAGCAAGCGGATCATCCGCCAGCTAGATAAAGTAAGTACTATTTGGGATGCATTTTTCCCTGTCATCCAAGAAGTCGTTGCTGCAGGAGCGGTTACTCCAGAGCAGGTTCAAATAATTTCCAGTCAGAACCTCCCCTTGCTTAAAGAGATGAATAAGGCTGTGGGACTCTACGAAAAAGACGCAAAGAAAAACGGCCTGGAAGCCGCTCCTGGACTTGCTGCTACGATTAATTTGTCAGGTAAGCAGAGAATGCTTTCTCAAAAAATGAGCAAGGAATATTTCTTAATCGGCCTTGGGCACGACGTGGAGAACAATAAAATAAGCCTGCTAGAAACATATTCGCTGTTTGATCGAACCTTGGTAGGCCTCCTAGATGGAGATAAAACCTTGGGGCTGCCTGGTACTAAACAGCAGCATATTCGAGATCAGCTCAACACCGTCCAAGCGTTATGGAGCAAGTTTAAACCCCTGATGGAGCTCGGTGCAGACTATAAGACAGAGGCCCTAACTTCAGAGCAGATTCAAGCAGTGGCTGCTACCAACCTACCGTTACTCCGAGAGATGGATGCGGCAGTTAAACTTTACGAACTAGAGGCATCGAAATAAGGCTAGATTTACAACGTTATCCAGCACTTTTAAGGAGAAACTAATGCTCATTAAAACCAAACTATACGGAAGCGGTATTCTGCTGTGCGCTTTACTGGTCACGGTGAGCATCATCGCTACGGTTTCCTTTAGTAGCCTTTCAAACCGATTTCAGCAGGTTGTTGAAGCATCGACTAGCAGCGCTGAAAGCGCCACTAAAACGACACAAGGGTCAGCACAAGGAAGTGCCCAACTCGGTGTGATTAATACTGAAATGCTAGCGATAGTTGATGGGATTAATCATGCGAACCAACGCACTAAGCTTCTCAGCAAAAAAGTGGAAGAAATAAGTGCGACGCTCACAGAACTCACTAATACAATCGAAGAGCTCTCTGTTGATGTCGGAGACGAAGAAGCCTTAGCGATATTGGAAGAAGTTGGCGATGAAGTCGGCGACATAAGTGAGCGCCTAAAGCGCGAAGCCCTAATCCATATCATCGACACTTCTACCAGTATGGAAGCCTTTAGCCAAAATATTTCAGATGAGGCTGTCAAAGTATCTAGCCTAGACGAATTCATCAAGGAGCAGGTGCAAGTCAGTCAATTTACAAGTGATAAAAGCACAGAAATCAAGACCCAAGCCGAACAGGCTCTTGGAGAAATTAACTGGCAAAAAACCTTAATAGTCTCCGCATTGGTCGGTTTAGCTGTGCTCTCAATACTTTCTGTTGTTGTCAATGTCCGTGCAGCCATCCTGCCCATCAATAAAACAGTACTACTGATGCAGGATATTGCTGATGGAGAGGGCGATTTAACTCAGCGTCTGGAGGTTCAAGGTAAAGACGAGATGGCTCTGATAGCCGGTGCGTTTAACCGCTTTGTAGAGAAAATGCAGCTGTTGCTCGTTGGTGTAACGCAATCGACAAGGGAATTATCAGATGCGGCAGAACATACATACCAAGCAATGACCGAAGGCAGCTCTGCAATCCAGAGGCAGCAGTTAGAGATAGAGCAGATAGCGACAGCTATCAATGAAATGAATGCAACCTCACAAGAGGTGGCTCGCAACGCTGTCTCTGCTGCAACGACAACAACAGAAGTTAATCAGCATGCGAATTTAGGCAAAACTGTTGTCAATAATGCTCGCCACTCTGTATCGACATTAGTGGATGAGGTTGAAGATGCGGTTAGCGTCATCAATTCACTAAGTGAAAAATCGGCCAATATAAACTCTGTTGTGAACGTAATCCGTTCGATTTCAGAGCAAACAAACTTACTTGCTCTTAATGCTGCAATCGAGGCGGCGCGTGCTGGAGAGCAGGGTCGAGGATTCGCAGTGGTGGCTGATGAAGTTCGGGCTCTAGCGGGCAAAGCTGGGAGCAGTACGAGCGACATCCAGACAATGATCGAAGAGATACATAGGTTAACAGCAAGCGCTGTAGCTGTGATGCAAACTAGTCAGGCATCAAGTTCAAGTGCTGTGGCTGACGCAGACGCTGCAAGTGAGTCGTTAAATGCGATAACTGGATCAATACTAACTATCGCTGATATGAACACCCAAATCGCAAGTGCGGCTGAAGAGCAAACGGCAGTCGCAGACGAGATAAACCAGCGTATTATTCACGTCAATGAGTTATCGCAGCAAACATCTTCCGGTGTTTCGAATACGGTTCTAACCTGTGAAAAACTGAACAAAATTAGCGATAGGCTATCGCAGCAACTTGCTCAGTTTAAAGTTTCATAGTCTCGCTGTTTAAGACCGATAGAGGCGCCTGATATATTGAAACCACCGTCATTATTCTTCGCTGAACGGTTGTTTTGGATCAAACAACCTCACTTTCTGATGGAAAGTTAGAGAACGTACGAACGACGCCCTTGTTTTAAGCTAACCGTCCTATTAAGGGCGATTTTCCGGGTAATTATCCCTTTATCTTGGTTTTTCAGTGTCTGTATGCCGCTTTACCAGCATGCAGGCACACTTATCCTACGCTTTGGTCATCTGCGCCACCCGGACAATATTCGCCAACGCAAGCAGCAAGCATGGCCAATTTACTGCCATTTTTAGCCGAGCCATAAAGTCTCTAATTACGCATGTACCGATTTTAGGGGATGGTTACATCGACAGGGCTGCCAATGAGTTATTGTCAATTCTGGTGTATGGAGTCAGGCGGCGTTCCTGTCTGATTGATCCGTTACCTGCTCTCCATCCTTAAACTCAACGTTGTTGACCACTAAGGTCAGCAGGTTGAATCCCTTTATCCTTTTCCAGTTCTTCTGCGCCGATTCCAGCAGTTTGTAGACCATCGCTAACGTCGTGTCTCGAGATCCGCAGTTACGGGTCCGCTTGGTACGTAACCGGACGGTTGAGAAGGTCGATTCAATCGGGTTGGTCGTCCTAATATGGATCCAGTGTTCCGCTGGAAAATCGTAGAACGCCAGCATCTCTTTCCGATCTTTGGCTAAACACGCCATGGCTTTTGGGTACTTGGCGCTGAATCGTGCCTGGGCACGATCAAAGGCCTCGTAGGCTTCATCGCGCGTGGCTGCCATCCAGATGTCGTGCAGAGCCTCCTTGACCTTGGGCTGCATCGACTTGGGCAGTTTGTTCAGCACGTTCGCAGTTTTGTGCACCCAGCAACGCTGGTGGCTACAGCTGGGATAGGTCTTGGTCATCGCCTTCCAGAACCCTAGCGCACCGTCACCAATGGCCAGCTTCGGCGCTGTCTTCAGACCCCGTTCGCGCAGGCCCACCAACAGCTCTTCCCAGCTGGCAGTGGACTCCCGAAAGCCATCCTCAACCGCCACCAACTCCTTGCGGCCATGCTCTGTCACTCCGATGATAACCAGCAGGCACAGCCGGTCATCCATCCGTACATTGCTATAAATACCATCCGCCCAAAAGTACACGTAACGCTTGTTACTCAGATCACAACCCCGCCAGAGGTCATGTTCATCCTGCCACTTATTCTTGAGCCGCGTAATCGTATTGGCCGACAACCCCTTGGCCTGGTCGCCCAGCAATGCCGCCAGCGATTCCTGAAAGTCCCCTGTGGAGATCCCCTTCAGGTACAGCCATGGCAGCAGTTCTTCAACACTGCGCGCTCGCTTAAGATAAGGCGGCAGCAGGTTGCTGTTAAACCGGATACCCGATCCACTTCGATCGCGCACCTTGGGTACTTTGATCTCTACATCGCCAATACCGGTTTGCACGGTTCGCTCTGGTAAGTGACCGTTACGAACCACGGCTTGGCGACCGTCTGGCAGCTGCTTATTAGCATACTGGTCGAGCAATGCTTGCAGCTCGGCCTCTACCGCCTGTGAGATCAACTGACGCGCCCCTGACCTTAGCAAATCGGTAAGTGGATCAATGGCACAGCTCTCTGGTTGAGTCAGGGCTGTCAGGGTAAACTTACTCATGGCGTATCTCTCTTCTGTTGATTGTGATCTGGCGAGATCAATCAACAGGATACGCCACCCTCTCTATCTTTCCCC
>CAXBEA010000128.1:0-9031 GCA_963974645.1 uncultured Neptunomonas sp.
AAGTGAAGCGAGAGTACGCGGATATTCTGCGCGAAGCCGACGCGATCTTTATGGAAGAGTTACACCGCTCGGGCTGGTATCACAAGACCAGTCAGGCGTTTGTGGTGTTTCTGCCGGTCAAGTCGGTGGGTGTTGTCGGCGATGGCCGCCGCTACGAATACGTGGTATCGCTGCGAGCCGTAGAAACGATCGATTTCATGACGGCCCGTTGGGCGCATCTCCCCTATGAGCTGCTGGAAACGGTGTCGAGTCGGATCATCAATGAGATCTCCGGGATATCGAGGGTTGCTTACGATGTATCGAGCAAGCCGCCCGCCACGATTGAGTGGGAATGATTCCAGGTCCTGGCCGCGTTGTACTAGCTGCTTGGTCAGATGGATGGCGCTACCGTTCTTGCTGGCGATCATCACCGCCAGCTCGGTGCTGGCCTTGATGCGGGCGAAGACCGCCTGTGGTTGCTCGCGTAGGCTGCCTTTGGCGTGCAGCCGGGTCAGGCTGGTATTTATGCTCTGTAGACCTCGGTCGATGGCTGCCGCGTCGATGTCGTTCAAAATCACCTGAAAACCGGCTGAGGCGAAGGCCTGGGCTATCCCCAGACCCATCTGTCCGGCACCGATCACGCCGATGGTGGTAACGCTCATAGGGTACTCCTGTCAATCGCATAGACTCCCCGTGCCCTGAGTAAATTCGGGCATAGGGAGGCTCAAAGCTCCGTTCGGAACCTTAGGTTTTGGTAGGGGTGTGGAGGGCCGACAGGACTGCCGGCCTGTTTAGTTCAGATCAGGGCGCCGGCTGTGGCTTGGCGTCGAGGCTGCTGTTGGAATAATAGTCTGGATCGGGACGAAACTCCTCTTCCTTGCCATCGTCATATTGGTGAACCAGCACCGCTTTGCCCTGACGCTGACAGCGAGCGATGGCGTAGGGAGAGAGCTCAGCGCCGAAGTCCTGGTAGGCCCAGCGTAGTAGTGATGCCGACATGATCACCAGTACCGGTATCATCGGCAACGCTACCAGGATGGTAGAGGTCTGCACCGCTTTGAGGCCACCCACGGACAGCAGACCTACACCGACCAGCGCCAGTAACAGGGTCCAGAGGATCCGGTTCCAGCGGGCGGGCTCCTGGTAACCGGTGATCTCCTTGGTGCAGATCGAGGCCAGCATGTAGGCGGAGGAGTCTACGGTGGTGGCCAGGAACACGAAGCACAGTAGTGTGAACAGTGGAATGATCAGCGAGGAAGCCGGTAGAGTTTTCAATATCGCCACCACCGTTGCCGGGATGCCGCTGCTGCTGAGGATAGCTTGTAGATCGACGGTACCGCTAAGCTGCAGGTCGATAGCATAACCGCCCCAGATGGCGAAGAAGGCCCAGCAACCGATACTGCCCCAGACCACACCGTTGACGACGATATCCTTAATCGTCCGTCCACGGGAGATGCGGGCGACGAACAGGCCCATCATCGGTGCGTAGGCGATCCACCAGGCCCAGTAGAAAACGGTCCAACTCTCGGGGAAACCGCCCTTGGCGACAGGATCGGTCCAGAAGTTGATACGGAAGAAATTATCCAGAAACAGGCCAAAACTGTTGGACCAGAGGTTTAGCAGAAAAACGCTGGGACCCGCAACCAGTACGAAGAAGAGTAACAGGAAGCCGAGCACCGCGTTGATATTGGAGAGTGTCTGTATCCCCTTGTTGAGACCGTTGTAGACGCTCCAGGCGATCATCGCGGTCCAGGCGGCCAGAATTCCCATCTGCAACCCAAAGGAATCCTCCAAGCCGAACATCTCCTGGAACAGCTCAGAAACCAGTGGAACGGAAAGCCCCAGCGAGGTTCCCACCCCCCCCACGATCGAGAAGATAACGATAACGTCGATCAGCTTGCCGACAGGGCCATCCACAGCATTACCGAGGATGCCGCGGCAGGCTTCGCTCAGGCGTAATACGTTGACTTTACGGACATAGAGGACGTAAGCCATGGGCAGGGCAGGCATCAGATACAGCGCCCAGGGCACTAGGCCCCAGTGAAACATCGGGTACATGGCCGCCCATTCGGTTGCCTCAGTGGAACCGGATTCGATACCCAAAGGCGGGCCTGATAGGAAGTAGAGAGGTTCTACAAACGCCCAGTTACAGATTGAGATGCCGATGCCTGCACAGAACAACATAGCAATCCAGGGAATGGTTTTGAATTCGGGTTGATCGTCAGGAGCGCCCATCTTGATCCGACCCAGGGGGCCGTACGCCAGCCAGCACATAAAAAAGAAACTACCAATCCCGGTCAGCAGGTAGAGCCAACCAAAGGTTCCGGTAAACGAACTCAGCAGTGCGTTAACCGCAGCTTTTCCCGCCTCGGGATACATAGCCAGGGGAATACTGGCGGCTAAAATAGCGATGATGGCAGGCCAGAAAATGGCCGGGTCGATCACCAATTTATTATTGTTGTGAATGGTATTCATTATTTAGACCTCCGGAGCGGACGGTTAGGTGCGCTCTAGGTTTATTTTATTGTTGTTAATATCGGCCGTAGTAAAGATGTCAGCTGCAGTTACATGGTTTATCTCCGTTATGTGCCACTAAGGCCAGCAACAGGGTGGCCGGCCAGATCGTTACCCTTGCAGGCGAACTAAGGCATCGGCGGCCACGACTCCTTTGCCTTTCGGGCGCACCATCAGCGGGTTGATATCCAGCTCGGTGATGCTGTCCCAGTGATCCAGGGCGAACTCTGACACCGCCATAACGGCATCGACGACCGCATCGGTATCTCCCTCGGGTCGACCTCGGTAGCCCTGTAGCAGTTTGGTTCCTTTAAGGGCGTGCAAGGCCTCGTTGACTGCGTCACGGGTAGTCGGCAACAGCAGGGTGGCGCTGTCATTTAGCAAATTGACCAGGATGCCTCCGGTGCCCAGAATCAGCGCCAAGCCGAACTGGTCGTCGCGCTTGAGGCCGATGATCAGCTCACCGACAAAGTCAGAGACCATGGGTTCGATCAGGAATCGAGCGTCACCGAATCCCTGCTCGGCCAACCGGGTTGCCATCACTTCGGCGGCGGTGGCGACAGCGTCGGCATCCTTGAGGTTGAGCATCACCGCGCCGGCCTCGGTCTTGTGGGCCAGACGGTCGCTGACCCCTTTCACCACCACGGGGTAACCGATCTCGTTCGCTGCGGTCACAACGCCAGCCTTATCGACGCAGCGCCCCCCAGGAAGAGGAAGGCCGTAACCGCCAAGCAGCTGTTTTGATGCCCATTCGTCCAGCATCCTGCTCTCACCTTGAGCCAATGAACCCTGGCGCAACAGCAGTTGCTGGGGGTCGTCCATAGCGGCTACCTGGCGGCGGCGTGCGCCGTAGTTAACCAGTCCTGCTAGGGCAGCGACGCCGTCCTTGAGCCCCTGCAGCGGTGCAATACCGGCTTTCACCAGTCGCAGGCGGGCGTTCTCGGGTAGCAGTTCGCTGAGGTTGCAGATCACAGCGCAGGTTTTGTTATGGTTGGCATGGGCTGCAATCATGGCGTTCACCGCAACTTGCCACTCATGGTCGTCGCCGACCCCTTGCTTGGGGAAATCCAGGGCCAGGATGGTGGCATCGTAATCGCCTTCCATCAGGGTGCTGAACACCTCGGTGCAGGCATTAAGGTCACCCCAGATCGAGGTGTTATAGTCCAGAGGATTGGATAGGCTGGCGAAATCCGGTAACCACTCACCCAGCTGTTGCTCCTGGGTCTGGGACAGGCCAGGCAGTTGCAGTTTGTAGTGGTCCAGGCTGTCGGCCAACATGGCGCTGTCACCGCCGGAACAGGTCAGCACACCAATGCGGTCTCCTTTAGGTAGCTCACACAGCGCGGCGATTTTAAGCGTCTCCAGAAGCTCACCCAAAGAATGTACCCGCATGATGCCCAGACGGTCGAACATCGCCTGGTACATGTCGTCGGAGCCAGCCAGCGAGCTGGTATGACTCATCGTCAGCTGGGTGCCGATCTCGGATGTACCTGCCTTGAGAACCACCAGCGGAACGCCTTTCTCTAAGGCTTTCAGGGCCGCCCGGCTGAAGGTCTCGATATCTTTCAGACCTTCGATATAGAAACCGATGGCGGAGACTCGGTTGTCTTCAAGCAATGGCTCGATATAGTCGCCTACCCCGAGCACTGCCTGGTTGCCGACGCTGATCACGTGGGTTATTGGCAGCGAGCGATCATGCATCGTCAAGTTGAGGGCTACGTTGCCGCTCTGGCTGATGATCGCAATGCCCTTTGCTGTTCGCTCGCCACTGAGACGATCGGGCCACAGGGCGACACCGTTGGTGAAGTTGAGCAGGCCGTAGCAGTTGGGTCCTACCAGCGCCATCTCGCCAGCGGCGTCCACCAGCGCGTCTTGCAGTTTGGCGCCGTCACTACCCATCTCGGCGAAGCCAGCGGCGTAACAGACTACGCCGCCGCAGCCTTGTTCGCGTAGATCGGAGACCGCCTGTACCGTCAGTCTTGCGTTGATAGAAACGAAAGCGGCGTCGGGTGCACCGGGCAGATCGGCAACGCTGGCGTAGCAGGGGATGCCTTCGATCTGGTCGTAATTAGGGTTGACCACCCAGATTTCGCCGTCGAAGCCAATATCACGGGTGTTACGGATCGGTAAGGCCAGGTTGGAACCGCCAATCAGAACGATACTGCGCGGCGACAGCAGTCGCCGCAGGTTGTCTTGCTTAGTCATTATGGGAAACCTCATCAGCCCAAGGAGTTGAATAGGGCGCGTCGGAGCGCGCCCGTCGGGGGGCCTACCAGCCGGTGTAGATATCCAGGCCGCGCTTCTTGATCTGGCCGCTGACGATGACCCGTTGGATTTCCGAGGTGCCTTCCCAGATACGGTCAACACGGGTGTCGCGCCACAAACGCTCGACCGCCTGTTCGCGCATGTAGCCGCGTCCGCCGAGGATCTGTACCGCCTTGTCGCAGACCCGGCCTACCATTTCAGAACAGTGAAGTTTTAGGGCTGCAGCTCTAGCGTGATTACGCTTGCGGTCGGTGGTCTGATCGATCTCCCAGCTCAGCCGGTAAAGCATCGACTTGGCCGCCATGATCTCGACACCCATATCTGCCAGCATAAACTCTATGGCTTGGAAATCTCGAACCGGTTGGCCGAATGCCATACGCTCGGCGGCAAACTTGTTTGCCTCTTCGGCTGCGCGGATAGCACCGCCGACACAACGAGCAGCGATGCCTAAGCGAGCTTCGACGAACCAATCTTTGGTCATGTCGTAACCTTGACCGATCTCACCCAGAATCTTGTCTTCACCGACGATGACGTCGTTGAAGATGTATTCAGGATGCTTGAAGGCGAAGTGGTGGGTATAAAGCGGGGTGCGCTTAAGCTCGACACCGGGAAGGTCCTTCTCAACGAAGAACACGGTGGGCTTGGCTGGGTCGCCGTCCACATGGGCGTGAACCAGGATGTAGTCAGCGATATCGCCGATGGTAACGAACCATTTTTCACCGTTAATTTTCCAACCCCCATCGACCTTGTCGGCACGGGTCAGGCACATGGTAGGGTCGGAGCCTGCGTCGGCCTCGGTGATGGCATAGGCATCACGGCGTTTGCCCTGGCAAGTAGGGATCAGGTACTCCTCCTTCTGCGCCTGAGTGGCGAAACGCATCGGGTAGGAGGGGTACCAGAGCGCATCCCAGATGGCGCCGGTGGCCTTGCCCAGTTGTTCGTTGAGGAGGGTCTGCTCGAAGATACTGAAGCCCTGGCCGCCGTCTGCTTTGCTGTGGTTCGGCGCGTTGAAGCCCCATTCCAGCGTGGCATCGATGATTTTCTGGTGGGTTTCGCGACTGATGCCGTCGTTCTCTTCACACTCCATCTCATGCGGGAACAGAACCTGCTCGACGAATTCTTTGGCTTTAGCCTGTAGTTCTAGGTGTTCTTTGGAAAGATTGAAGTCCATCGTGGAATCTCCGTTATTTGTTGTTGTTGACGGTTAATCGCTGCTTGCGGTGCTGTCCATCCTGCGGCGGTGAACGTGTTAACCAGACTACGCCGGATGAATAGGGTTTAGTTGACTGGAAACGACATGCTTGACAGGTGAATCGACAAAAAGCGCATAATTTTCGATTATTGTGCGCTGCGGAAAGAGTTTGAGTCGTTGTTATGCATTCATGTGTCGTTTTTGTGCAACTCCACCTAGCGGTGCGACGTTAAGGTGGTGTCGAGTCGGAGAACCCGTCATAACGGTCTATACCGAATACGAGGTGATGGATGCAAATTCTGGCGCTGGCCGGGGTGAATACGTGACCGGGACTTCCCCGCAACATTGATTTGAATAGGAGTCTTTTATGCCTTGTTATGAATTTGAGGGGCTGACACCGGTGGTTCACCCAACCGCCTACGTCCATCCCACGGCGGTACTGATTGGTGATGTGATTGTCGGTCCCAGGGTCTATATCGCGCCTCTGGCCTCGTTGCGGGGGGATTACGGACGCTTGATTCTGGAGGAGGGCAGCAACCTGCAGGATAGCTGCGTCATGCACGGTTACTGCGATATGGATACGGTGGTCGAGGCGGATGGCCATATTGGCCATGGTGCTATTCTGCACGGTTGCGTGGTGAAGCGTAATGCTCTGGTGGGCATGAACGCGGTGGTAATGGATGGCGCCATAATCGGCGAGGGCAGCATCATTGCTGCCGGTAGCTTTGTAAGGGCCGGTTTCGAGGGCCTGCCTCGACAGTTGCTGGTGGGCTCCCCCGCCAAGGCGATCCGCGCGGTCAGTGAGCAGGACCTGCACTGGAAGGAACTTAACACCCAGGAATACCAGGCCTTGGCCCGACGTTCGGCGTTATCGATGGACGAGGTGGCCCCCCTCCGGGAGATGGAGCCTGACCGCCCCCGACTCAAGGGAGTGACCGAGGTCCAGCCAAAACGTTGAGTTGATCTGTGTCCGGCTGCAGTTGTCCCTACCAGCACCGATTGTTGTGATCCTTTGCCCGGCCCTCGCGTCGGGCTTTTTTTGTGGGATGAAAATACAGTGTCATCCTTGAAAACAAAGAATCATCGTTGAAAATAAAGTTTCATCATAAGAGCTGTCTGGTACGGACATTGAACGAACGGCTGATTTCGGCAGTTGCGACTTAACAGCCGTCTGGCTCGAAGAACCTCAGGTAGCAGACCAGCTCGCTTTGAGCCTCTTCGCATGAACAAAATTTAATCTGGTAATCGGCGTGGTAGCCATCACTGTCCGGGGAGGGAGGAATCTTATTGAGAGGTCATTCGATTTCAGTTCCTGCGACAAGCGGCAGCACTCAACTGAAGAGTTTAACTGCTGCAATGGGGAACTTAGCGGACTTTTAGGGCAACTATTTCTTAAGCATCGGTAGCACCCGCTGCGACTTAATTTATTACAGCAGCGGGGCACAATCAATAAACCTTATATTAGATCTCTTAGCTTGAAGTCCTCTGATTTGTAGAGTGTTTTTTCTTTGTTAGTGTCAGCTATTCTATATTTTATCGCAATTCCGTAGTTTACATTTTTACTGCCTGCAATTGCTGCCGTTAATTTTTTGAAGCTTATCGCCTCTTTTGAAATAGGAGCAGACTTTATATATGTGATCTCGGATTCGGATTCAGGCGAAAACTCTCTATTAAGTTCAGCTAGGGTTGCAATTTTTCCATTGTGGTAAAAAGACAGACTATCGATAGTTAAAAATTTACTGGACTTATTCTTCGCTTTAACTAATCCATTAACTAATTCTACCGTGACGTTGTCATCGACAACAGATATGAATTTCGGCATTACGTTATCAAACGAAACACTATGTATGGTTACAGGGATTTTTAAATTTTTTATTCTGGAAGATAATTCAGCAGGGCATTTTATATCGAATTCCAAATACTCAAAACCATTTGTATTACATCTTATTTTCAAATTAGAGGTTAGATTTGTTAATTCTTCGATGAATTTTAAGTTTCTACTTTTCGAATCAGATAACAACAATATGAGTTCAGGCGAACTTAAGCTTCCCCTGCCTTCAGCCAAGGGGATTTGGTTTTTCGATATGATCACATTTCTATTAAATCCACTTGCTACGCCTCTGAATAGTCCAGATCTATCATTGATTTCAATTAAAGTCGACACGTCACTTGTATAGTTTGAAACAAGACTCTCATATTTATTATAAAAATCCATCATGAGGTTTTCGTAATTTGAATATAAAGAATCGAGAGATGTTCCAGAAGCGTTTGTTTTCTCTTCTAGATCCAATGTTGCTTGCAGTGCCGCACGTTCGTATTCATCTCTATCAAATTTAACAGCCGTAGGCGGCATAGTAGCCCATAATCCCATAGAAAGCGCTGACATAGCTACATATCCAGTAGCCTTCGCGCCATCACCTAAATCGATGGATTTTATTCTAAATAATTCTGCATCCTCAGATTTACACTGCAAACTGTCCTTTGCTAAGCCTCCCAAACAATCCTCTTGTTTGGTGTTCCACATTGGCTTTTTGTCAAGTAATCTTACCCAAGGCTTACCCGAAATATATGTCTCTGAAAATTCCGAGAATACGTAGCCAGAATCAGTCTTTTTTAGCTTCGCATAAACAGGGTTTACTATCTTTATTGCATCAAGATTATTTACAGCTGCTTGATCTATTGTGTTATTTGTCGCGCAGCCGCTGGCGGCTAGTAAAAACGGGAAAAAAATCCTTTTCATTACGGCACCTTGTCTAGGTAGTGATAAATATCAAAAAACTGCTCTTAAACAAACATCAATATGCTAATTGAACGCAATCATGCTTGCAACGGCCTCGCGAATTCAACTCGCAAGTGCGACACTCGCCTATTCGGCCTGAAGTAATTCTCTAAAGACCACTTCAGGCGGCCTTAAACCAAGGCATTTCCTTGGCCTCAAATTCAATCGCTGTTCTGCTCGACGTACATCTTTATCAGTCACCAAACCACGATATAGCCAAAATCCCTACCTTCGGAATAATATCTACTGTCTGGCGTCAACTATCTTGGCCGGTCCGCGACAACTATGATGGCCGGTTAGGC
>CAXBEA010000129.1:0-8839 GCA_963974645.1 uncultured Neptunomonas sp.
GCTTATCGCGCGTAAAAGTGGTTGGGCAGAACGTCTTAGAATGACCGGTTACTTTACTCCAGCGGGGTCCTCTGCGGCGCAGGCATTAATTGGCGCTATACTTTGAGGTGAACAAACGAAGCGACGATCCCCAGCAAGCGGGCTCGGATCTCCAAAACGCCATACGCTGACGGATATTTACTACTTGATATCTATTTTATCAAAGATTTGTTTTTTTAGTATTTTGTATTTTTTTCTAAACAGAAAAAACACAAATTTTTATTCAAAACCAACCAAAAATTAATATTTTTTGCTTGAATTTATCGTTGATATTAACGAGAGGCTTATATGAAACTCAGCAAATTAAGTAGTCATGAGGTAGACGTTTCCTTGGCAGACCTCAATCTTAAAAATACGGTCAAGTGGCATTTAGAAGATAATAAGCTGACAAAAATATTTAAGTTTAAAGATTTCAATCTAGCATTTGGATTTATGACGATGTGTGCCCTATATGCTGAGAAAGTTAACCATCACCCTGAATGGTTCAATCTGTATAACAGCGTTAAAGTGCAATTAACAACACATGATGTTTTAGGTATCTCTTACAAAGATTTTGAGTTGGCAAATAAAATGGATTTTTTTGGACACATCATCTAACTCGGAAGTCTTACCGGCCAAAGCCAGGTGCTGGGTCGACGTACAGCGTTTGCAGCTAGAGTCTGGGCGCAGTCGGATCTCGATGCCGGCTGACTCAGTAATGCGGGTCGCCTAAAATCTCCCCATTGATCGGCTGGAAAGTCGTAAAACGCGAGTAGCGCGTCCCTATCCTTCTGCAGACGCTCCACCGCCTCGGCGCATTTTTCGCAGAGGCTGTATTTGCTGCTGAGCCCTACCAGAGTGCGATCAAAGATCGCATCCGCCTCTTGCCGAGTGTTGGCCATCAAGATCTGATAGAGCGCTTTCTTCACCACCGGCAATATAGGTTCGGGGAACTTAGCCATCACCTCCGCCATTTTATGTCCCCAGCAGCGCTGCCGACAATGGGGATAGATATTGGCGACCGCTTTCCAGAAACCCAGCGCACCATCGCCAATGGCCAGTTTCGGCGCTGCATCCAGACATCGATCGCGCAGACTTTGCAATAACTCGGTCCAACTGTCGCTGGATTCGCGGTAACCCTGGTGAACCGCCACCAGCTCAGTGTGCCCCTGCTCGGTCACCCCGGTTATCACCAGCAGACAGCGTTGGTCATCCGCTTGGCCACTATTATGGACTGAGTTCACCCACCAGCACAGATAGCGTTTATTTTTTAAGCTGCGCTGCTGCCATTGCTGATGCTCTTCTAGCCATTGATCTCTTAGCAGCGATTTTGTTTTGGTTGGCAGTATCCGGGCGTTGTTACCGAGTAACGCCGTTAGCGATTCGTAAAAATCACCGCTGTAGACGCCCGACAGGTATAACCAGGGTAGCAGGGTATCGGTGGCAGTAGCGCAGGCGGGTTTAGAATAGGGCGGCAGCAGCCTACTGTTGAAACTGATACCGGAATCGCCGCGATCACGCACCTTAGGAACGCGGACCTCAACCACCCCGATCGCGGTCTGTACCCGCCGTTTCGGCAGATAGCCATTGCGCACCACCGCGCGACGACCATCTTGCAGCTGCAGATCCGCATGCTTGTTTAGCAGTGCCTGCAACTCCGCTTCCAGCGCTTTAGCTATCAGTACCCCTGCACCGGTTATCAGCAGCTCTGTCAGTGGATCTTTGGCCTCGTTATCAATCTTGGAAACTGCGGTAAGGTCTGCATCACGCATAGGCTAACTTTCTCAAAACTTAAGGTGATCTAACCAAATCGGTACAGCAGAACTCTGCGCATGGATTCAGACCGACATAGATTCACCTCTGCTAATCTAAGACAAATATCTAACACTGACAGCCAATAGCAAGGATTAAGCCAAAGGCAGGCAACAGATGCGGCGATGCAAAAAAAGCATTACAGGGTGGATAAATGGCTAAATATTCAACAGATGCGGTGTTGGTGCTGGATATATAGATCGAATAATTTGTATGGCTATATTACCTCGAGTCTCGGAAATCGGCAGAATGGGTCAATACACACCCATAATCGAATCCAAAAAGGGTCATATTTCGCCAGTAATCCGCCAAATAATGGGGTTGGGATCGGCGAGAAGGTTATGAAAAACGGGGCTTAACTATGCCCGCAGCAGAAAGCCTAAAGCGGAACGTTGCTGGAGTACGAATCACGGCGTTTTCCAGGCAATACATCATCAGCAATAAAATATTAGAGGGGGTGTACGTAAGACCAGCTGGCTGTTGGCACGACAACCTGCTGGCTGGAACGGGTATCTACCAGTAACGTTCGACAGTAACCTGCCCCGGGCTACGCCTAAGATTTTTCTCTAGTCCGCGCTGTTTCAACACCACCATGGCATCTTTGACCATCGCTGGGTTGCCGCAAAGCATTACCTGAGAATTCTCTGCACTCAAGGCTAAGTCGAACCGCTGCTCCAACAGCCCATCACTGATCGCCGCGGGTATACGGCCGCTAAGGTCGGTCGGCTGCGGATCACGACTGACCATCGCCTGCCATTGAAATTGCGTTGGATGTTCACGCGCAAAACCATCGAGCAAGGCGCGGTAACTAAGATCCTGCTGGTGGCGAACGGCATAGACTAAGACGATCCGCTCAAAGCGTTGCCAGGGCTGCGCCGTTGCCAGAATCGAGAGGAAGGGACCTATCGCGGTGCCTGTTGCCAGCAGCCACAAATCACGGCTCTGCGGCAACTCGTCTAAAACAAGAAACCCGCTAGGTGGCGTTGCCAGTTGGATCTCATCGCCTGCGTTCAACGCTAGCAAGCGACTGGACAACGGCCCTTCGGAAACCCGGCTAAAGTAAAACTCCAATATAGGGTCTGAGGGAGGATTAACAAAAGAGTAGGGTCTAGCGACCAGGCTACCCTCGATCTCTAGCCCCAGCCGGGTATATTGACCTGCGGTAAACGCTATAGCCGCCGTATCAATCTGCAACGAATGCAGCCGCTCACTCCAGGCTATATTTTCCCGAACAATCCCAGTTTGCCACTGCGTCATCTGCTTAGCCTCATCACTGCAACATTTACGTTTGTTAATGTCAGATTTCTACTCTCCCACCCCTGTTTTTGCGGCCTCCCCCATTTTCAACTAAGCCCTTTATCTGTAACTAATTCCAGTAGCTCTAACTATAGTGCTTAACGGCTCTCTAGGGGTATTGTGCTATTAGTCATCTCGGCACAGAATGGTTTTTTCTTGGATTACACTCTCTGTAATCCAGAGTGTTTCAACAACCCTAAGGGCCGATCATGTCCACAATCCTGCGTCCGGCGACAGCGACTGTAAATACCCAGGAAGCAATCGATTTTTTACAACAGCATCCGGATATAGAGGCGATAGATCTGCTGATCACGGACATCCACGGAATCACCCGAGGAAAGCGGATCGAAAGAAACAGCCTGGTTGCGGCCTATACCGATGGAGCAGCGATTCCAGCCTCGCTTTTCTCACTGGATATCACTGGAAAAACGGTCGAAGAAGCCGGTCTGGGACTCTATATCGGCGAACCGGATCGCACCTGCTGGCCGGAGCCTCACCAACTCAAAATAACATCCTGGCAACGTCGGCCTATGGCACAGACGTTGATGAGTATGTACGAGAACGATGGTACCCCGTTCTTTGCTGACCCTCGCCATGTACTCACGTCGGTGCTGAACCGATTCAAAGAGATGAAACTGACCCCGGTGGTGGCGGTAGAGCTGGAGTTTTATCTGCTCGATATGAAACGCGATGAAAACGGCAGGCCGCAACCGCCCATCTCGCCCAAGACCGGCCTGCGCGAAGCGCACAACCTGGTCTACGCCACCTCGGTGCTGGATGAGTACAGCGACCTGCTCGATCAGATCAACAAGACCTGTGTCGAACAGGGGATCCCGACCGATACCGCGGTTGCCGAGTATGCGCCGGGGCAGTTCGAGATCAATCTCAAGCACCGCAAGGATGCGCTGGAGGCCTGCGACCACGCGGTGCTGCTCAAGCGGGTGATCAAAGCAGTCGCCGAAGACCACGGCATGGAAGCCTCCTTTATGGCTAAAATTTATGAAGACGAAGCCGGCAACGGTACCCACGTCCACGTCAGTCTACTCGACGAAAAGGGCAACAACGTCTTTGCTGAAGAGGGCCTGCCCTATAGCAAACTGATGGAGCATGCGATCGGCGGGGTGCTCGAGATAATGCCCGAGTCTATGGGTATCTTCTGCCCTAACGCCAACTCGTTCCGACGCATGCGTCCCGAGTATTACGTACCTATGTCGCCCAATTGGGGAATCGATAACCGTACTGTCGCGGTACGCATCCCAGCCAGCAACGATGCGGCTAAGCGGATCGAACATAGGGTGTCAGGCGCTGATGCGAACCCCTATCTGGTCGTTGCTGCGGTTTTAGCCGGTATCCATCATGGCATGACTAACAAGATCAAGCCGGTACCGATTACCGACGGCAACGCCTTCGACCAGAACGGTACCGGTTTGCCAACCCGGTTATTTCAGGCGCTGGAAACACTCAAAGCGAGTGAAACATTGCGCGCCTACCTCTCTGGTGAGTTTGTCGATCTGTACGTGATCTGCAAGGAAGCCGAACTCTCTGAATTCCAGCGTAACGTGACTCCGGTAGAGATAGAGTGGTATTTGACCACGGTTTAATTCACTGCTGTTTGTCTATGCCTAACTCATGCTGCGTCTGTTAACGATCAGCTTGTCATCACCGGATCTAAACGGGAGTTTATGATGGCCCCTACCACCCACCCAGCCTCCTATTACGCAGCCTCGGCCAACGATACCCGTCAGCGGCCGACTCTCGATACGGCTGTCAGCTGTGATGTCTGCGTTATCGGCGCGGGCTACACCGGTCTATCAACCGCGCTGCACCTGGCTGAGAGTGGTTATAAAGTCATCGTGCTGGAAGCCAGCCGAATCGGCTTCGGCGCGTCGGGACGTAACGGTGGACAGATCGTCCACAGCTATAGCCGCGACATCGATTTTATCGAAAAGCATTACGGCCATAAAACCGGCACCGAGATGGGCAAGATGGCGTTTGAAGGCGGCAAAATCCTCCGCCGTCTGGTGGCGCAATACGCGATCGAGTGCGATCTTAAATCCGGGGCCCTGTTCGCGGCCTGCAACAGCAAGCAACTCGGCGCGCTTGAAGCGAAGAAAGCACTCTGGGAGGCCCATGGCCATACCGAGCTGGAGTTATTAAGTGCCAGCGGGATCAAAAACCATGTCGGCTCTGCGCGTTACCAAGGCGGCCTGCTGGACAAAAGCGGCGGCCACTTCCATCCGCTGAATCTGGTTCTTGGCGAAGCCGCTGCTCTGGAATCGCTGGGCGGCACGATCTATGAAGGATCTGCGGTGACCCGGGTAGAAGAGGGCTCGAAGGTCAAACTGCACACAAACAACGGCTCAGTTAGCGCAGATTTTGTGATGGTGGCGGGCAACGCCTACCTGGGTGGATTGATACCTAAACTGCAGCAGAAAGCGATCCCTTGCGGTACCCAGGTGATCGCCACCGCACCTCTGAGCATCGAGCAGCAACGTCAGTTGCTGCCCCAGGACAACTGCATCGAAGACTGCAACTACCTGCTGGACTACTACCGCCTCTCCGGCGATGGCCGACTACTCTACGGCGGCGGGGTCACCTACGGCGATCGTGAACCCGGCAAGATTGAAGCCCTGATCGTTCCTAACATGCTCAAAACCTTCCCCCAACTTAAGGGCGTCAAGGTGGATTTCGCCTGGAGCGGAAACTTCCTGCTGACGCTGATGCGACTGCCGCAATTTGGTCGGATCGGCCACAACATCTACTACGCGCAGGGCTACAGCGGCCACGGTGTTACCTGCTCGCATCTGGCGGGTAAGCTGATCTCTGATGCGATTCAAGGCCAGTCTGAACGTTACGATGTCTTTGCCAGCTTACCGCAGCCGAACTTTCCTGGCGGCAAATTGCTGCGGGTACCCCTAACCGCGATGGGCGCCTGGTATTACAATTTGCGTGATCAGCTGGGGTTCTAAATTTTCACAGAGATGCGCTTGGCCTCTATCCACCACGCCATTCTAAGGATCGCATTTTACTAATGCGCAACCTGCCCTTATCCTGAACTATTCCCCCTGTCCAAGCAGGGCGTCAGAACGTATACCAAAACTTACACCCGCACTTACACCAGTACTTACCACTGTCGGAGACAGAGCATGGCAACCCCAGCAACACCCAACACCTCCACCGGGGGCGACATTCCACTATACGGAGCGATCAGCACCTTTATGCAGTTTCCTGCAGTGCTGGAGCTGAGTTCCAGCGACGCCGAGGTCGTAGTGAGTGGTATTCCTTTCGACATGGCCACGTCGGGTCGCCCCGGGGCGCGATTTGGTCCCCAGGGGATCCGTAGAGCCTCCGCCAATTTAGTCTGGGAAGGCAATCGCTGGCCCTGGAGTTTCGCCCTCAATGATCGGCTCAGGGTTGCCGATATCGGCGACGTCATGTTTAACCACGGCGAGCCACAGACGCTGGTCGATAATCTGCAGGCGCACGCCGCCAAGATCCTTAACAGCGGTAAAAGCATGCTCTCCTTCGGTGGCGACCATTTCGTTACCCTGCCGATACTGCGCGCCTATGCAGAAAAATTCGGCCCGCTGGCATTGATCCATTTTGATGCCCATACAGACACCTATTCTGACGGCAGCCGTTACGATCACGGTACCCTCTTCCACCACGCCGTCGAAGAGGGACTACTCGATACCGAGCACTCGATTCAAGTCGGCATCCGCACCAGCTACACCCTGGAGAACCATCCGTTCGAAGTACTGGATGCCGCCTGGGTCAACGATCACACCCCCGCCGAGTTGATTAACCGGATCAAAGCCCGCGTCGGTGATATGCAGGCATACCTGAGCTTTGATATCGACGGCCTCGATCCCGCCTTTGCACCAGGCACGGGAACCCCTGTGGTTGCCGGTCTTAGTATCGACTGCGCGCTGAAAACGATTCGTGGCCTCGTCGGTACCAACTTGATCGGGATGGATGTGGTTGAAGTAGCGCCCGCGTACGATCACGCCGAGATCACCTCGCTGGCAGCGGCAACCCTGGCGCTGGAATACCTTTATGTGTTGGCGGCCAACAAGGAACTTTAGGGCAACCCGGGCTGAGCTATCCAGGGCTACTCGGAGGCCTAGATGCCGGATGGTATTTGTAATTGGCGCTCCCGAGGCGACCTTTGAGGAGCTCTATCCGACAGCTGTATCCACATGCCGGCCATTGCCACGCTGGTACTTGGACGTACCAGCAAATGACTAAATGATGCCCAGCATAAACGTTTCACCGGCAAACCCCATCAGCTCAGTGTCGCCACCTTTGCCGCACGCTTCGATCACTACGCCGGCGAGCGGTTTGAGATTCAGCATGATCCACCGTCGCAATCTACTGGTTATGTCTTGAGCAAACGCGCTTAAAAAAAGAAAAATGAAGCTATCCATTGACAGGCCAAAACATACCAGCCCGGATTTTTCACAAAGGCGCTGATCGGTTTTCTGAGCCCCTCATGAAATATCCGGGATAGATCAGTGCCAAGCCAGACGCGACAAAAGCACCGTAACTGAACCGACGCTCCGGCTGAGGCTTAAAAATTAAAGACCTTTACAAACAGCGAGTTGTGCAGAAAATCCACCGCTGTCGTCATCCTCGATGGGCCGATTTTATGCCCCTCACCCCGGATTGGGTCATAATTAACCAACTAAGGACGTTGTTTCTAGTCGGAAGGATCCTAACCACGCATGTTATTCAGGTCGCTGTTATGAAACGTCGCATCACTCTAGGTGTTTCCCTCTGCCACTTGCTGTTGTCCGGCGTTGGCCATGCCCAGCCGGACAAGTTGGCCCTGGCTAAATGGAACACCCGCTTCAGTCAGAATCTGGAGCAGCCGCACATCGATCGGTTACCCGGGTACCCAAAACTCCGGGATGTCCATGACCTCGAGTTGCAGCGGGCGCTGGAGCAGGGGCTAAGTGAGCTGAAGCTGGACGCAACGACCGAACGCCGCCAGATGAGTGTGGCGCTGGTGGACATTACCGAACCCGATCATCCGCGGCTTGCCGAAGTCAACGGCGATACCATGTTCTATGCCGCCAGCCTGCCGAAGATTGCGATTCTGTGGGGGGCCTTTCAGCGCATCGCCGACGGGGAGATGGTACTGGATGAAGAGACCGAGCAGCAGCTGACCCGCATGATCCGGAACTCGTCCAACCCCGCTGCCACCACCATGCTCAACCGTGTGGGCAAGGCCTACCTGGCCGAACTGCTGCAATCGGCTCCCTACCGCTTCTATGACCCGGATCAGGGCGGGGGGCTCTGGGTCGGTAAAGAGTACGCCAAACAGGGCGCCTGGAAGCGTGACCCGCTGCACAACATCTCCCACGGCGCCACGGCGTTGCAGGTGGCCCGGTTCTATTATTTTCTGGAGACCGGTCGGCTGGTATCGCCGTTCTACAGCCGCACCATGAAATCGATCCTGGCCGACTCGGCGATCAACCACAAATTTGTTCGCGGCTTACACCAGCAACACCCCAATGCCAAGATCTATCGCAAGTCCGGAAGCTGGCGCAACGCTCACGCCGACAGTGCCTTGATCGAGCGCCAGGGGCGACGCTATATCGCGGTCAGCCTGGTTGACGACCCCAGGGGGGGGGAATTATTAAGCCAGCTGATCGTGAAGCTGGACGATATTATTTTTGCCACCCCCACCCTGGCCAAAAGCGCCGTGGTT
>CAXBEA010000130.1:0-8560 GCA_963974645.1 uncultured Neptunomonas sp.
CTGGCCAGCTCGCCACTGCTGCTAACTTCCCTCGTACTGGCTATCGGCCTGCTGGTTGGCAGCTTCCTCAACGTGGTTATCTATCGGTTGCCGTTGATGATGCAGCGTGAATGGAAACAGCAGTGCCAGGAACTGCTGAGCGAAACTGCGTCCAGCACTGAAGCCGAGGCAGACGCTGAAACAGCAACCGTGCCTCAAGAACCCTTTAACTTGGCAGTGCCGCGTTCGCGCTGCCCCAACTGCGGTCACTGGATCAGGGCTCTGGAAAATATCCCGGTGCTCAGTTACCTGATTCTCAAAGGCCGCTGCTCAGACTGTCATCACGCGATTCCTATTCGCTACCCTCTGGTCGAGCTCTGCACCGGACTGCTCTCTGCCTTTATCGCCTTTCAATTCGGCTTTAGCCCCTTGATGCTGAGCGTGCTGTTGCTGACCTGGGTGCTGATCGCGCTAACCCTGATCGATTTCGACCACCAGCTGCTACCCGACTCCCTGACCCTACCGCTGCTCTGGCTCGGTTTGATTATCAACAGTTTTGGGCTGATCACCACGCTTGAGGATGCGCTCTGGGGGGCGGTAGCGGGTTACCTGGTACTCTGGTGTGTGTACTGGCTGTTTAAGCTGGTCACCGGTAAAGAGGGGATGGGCTACGGCGACTTTAAACTGCTGGCGGCGCTGGGCGCCTGGATGGGCTGGCAGATGCTGCCGCTGGTTATCATCCTGTCATCCTTTGTCGGTGCTGCCCTGGGGATCGGCCTAATCATGATTAAAGGCCGCGATCACCAGCAGCCGATGCCCTTTGGCCCCTTTCTGGCTATCGCCGGTTGGATCGCGCTGCTCTGGGGGCCCGGCATCGTCGATAACTACCTGCGTTGGCTGGCCTGATTGCGGATGAGCTATATTCTAGGACTTACCGGCGGTATCGGCAGCGGCAAGACCACCGTCGCCAATCTTTTTGCCGAACTTGGGATCGAGCTGGTCGATGCCGATCTGATTGCTCGTGAAATTGTCCAGCCGGGTGAACCGGCGCTGCAGCAGATCGTCGAGCACTTCGGCGCGACTATCCTCCAAACCGATGGCAGTCTTGACCGTGCCAAGTTGCGGCAGATTATTTTTGCTAGCCCTGCAGAACGCAGCTGGCTGGAGCAACTGACCCATCCGCTGATCCGCCAGAAAATCCAGCAGCGCCTCGATCAAGCCGACTCAGACTACGCTATTCTGGTGTCGCCGCTGCTGCTGGAGACCGATCAGCACCTGCTCTGCGATCATATTCTGGTTATCGATCTGCCCGAGACGCTGCAGGTAGCACGCACGGTACAGCGCGACGGCAACTCCGAGGAACAGGTTAATGCCATTCTCAAGGCCCAGTGCAGCCGCACCCAACGACTTGAACAGGGCGACAGTGTTATCGATAATAGCCAGTCACCACAGACCCTGAAAGCACGGATTAAACAGCTTGATCTGAAGTTTCGAGCGCTTGCCCTCAGGGCAGCGAAAAGTAACTAGAACTTCGTTTCTTTCTTTTCCGTGGCTCAATATGATTTACAATTAGCCGTCTCCACGGGAATAACAGCATGTCTACGTTCAACTGCCCCACCTGTAAAAAAGCAATCCAATGGGATACTAGCAATCCAGACCGACCCTTCTGTTCAGAGCGCTGCCGGATGATCGATCTGGGGGCCTGGGCCAACGAGGAGCATAAGATCAGCAAGCCCAGCGGTAACGATCTGATGGCACAACTGGCGATGGATCCAGAGCTGGCTGAAGAGATACTGTTAGAACTTGAGCAGGCCAGCGAGAAGCCGCTGCATTAGCCGTACAAGATTTTTTTTGGTGTGGGGGGGGGGGGTGAAAAGACGATAGCCGAGCGCTACCAGAAGGCGCTGATCGATGCGATTCCCTGCCCACCCTGCTCGATAGCGGTCTTCTCCATTCCCCGTTCCATCCCACCTAAGGAGTAAACCGGCATCGCCGCGGTTGCTACCAGTTCGGAAAATAGCGACCAGCCTAAGACCTCAGCAGCGGGATGGGATGCAGTCGCCAGCACCGGAGAGAGCAGCGCATAATCGACTCCCAGCTGCTGTGCCCGCTGCAACTCCTCCCGGTTATGACAGGAAGCACCCAGTAACCGATTCCGCCAGGGCGCTAACTGCTCGGGCCTGACCCGAGCCAATTGATGGCGGTTGAGGTGCAGGCCGTCGGCCTCGATAAGGGCGGTATCATCAGGATTACGATTAAGAACCAGCTTGGCTGCAAAGGATCGGCACAGTTCCAGCGCCGCGCTAGCCAGCGCTTGGTAGGCATCGGCATCAAGTTCATGGGCGCGCAGCTGTACCATTCGCACACCCGACGCCAATGCGGCTTGGAGCTTTTTCAGCCACTGCTCCCGATCAACCGCATCACCGCTGATCAGATAATGCCGCGGCAGGGTTAACGCGGTAATAATCGGCCGGTTCGCAGCAGGAAAATGAGCGGGGTTCAACTTATCGATACCCAGCCACTGCAGCGATTGCCCCTCAAGCCCTTGAGGCTGACCCGAATACGCAGTCACCCGCCAAACATCCAGCAGCACCCTTTTATCAGGGTAATCATAGGGAACGCGAATAAGGGGCTCGAACCTAAGCGGGGTAATCCCAAGCTCTTCCTGCAGCTCGCGAACCAGCGCCTGGGCAACGGCCTCACCGGGATCGACCTTGCCACCGGGAAACTCCAGCAGTCCGCCCTGGTGCAGATGATCGGGACGACGACTGATCAGTAACCGGCCATCCGAACCGACGATGGCTGCGGCGGCAACCTGCACCACTGCGGTCACCTCGAGGGACTCACTAGAAATCCCTCAGAAACGGGCCAACTAACTGCGGTAATCTGCATTGATGGTCACATAGTCCCGGGAGAGGTCGGTGGTCCAAACGGTTTCCGTGCAAGCACCGCGATTCAGCACCACCCGTATTGTGATCTCCTCCTGACTCATCACCGCCTGCCCCTGCGCTTCGGTATAGCTCGGCGCACGGCCACCCTGTTCGACAATGCAAACATCGCCCAGGTAGAGCTGCAACGCCTCAAGATCAAGCTGATCGATACCCGCATAACCGACTGCCGCCAGAATTCTGCCCCAGTTGGGATCCGAGGCAAACAGAGCCGTTTTTACCAGCGGCGAGTGGGCAATCGCGTACGCGGTTTTCAATGCTTCTTCAGCGCTGGCTGCAGCGCTGACCTCGATGGTGACAAACTTGGTAGCGCCTTCGCCATCGCGGACGATCGCCTGCGCCAGTTCCAACAGCACCGACTCAACCGCCTCGGCAAAAAGCGGCCAAGCATCGCTGCCAGGTTCGCAGCTGACACCCGAGGCGGCCGTTGCAATCAGCATGCAGGAATCGTTGGTCGAGGTATCACCATCGATAGTAATCCGATTAAAGCTGCGCTGCGCCACATCGGCCAACAGCGCTTGCAGCGCAGGCTTTGAAACCTTGGCATCGGTAGCGACATACGCCAGCATCGTCGCCATATTGGGGCGAATCATCCCCGCACCTTTGGAGATGCCGCTGATCCGTACCTGCTGCCCCCCGATCTCGATGCAGCGAGTGGCTCCTTTGGGACGGGTATCGGTGGTCATGATTCCCCGAGCCGCATCGGCCCAGCCCTGAGCGCTTAAAGATTCGAGCGCTGCGGGCAATCCGGCACTGATCTTTTCTACCGGCAGTTTTTCACCAATCACTCCGGTCGAAAAGGGCAGGATGGATGTCGTTGCTGTCCCGGTAAGTTGTGCCAACTGCTCGCAGCAGCTGATCGCATCGGCCATACCCTCGGCACCCGTGCCGGCGTTAGCATTGCCAGTATTGATCAGCAGGTAACGGCAATCCTGTTGCAGATGCTTTTTACTCAAAATCACCGGTGCGGCGCAGAACGCATTCTGGGTAAAAACACCTGCCAGGCTACTCTCTGGTGCTAGCTCCATTACTACCAGGTCTTTGCGCCCCGGCTTTTTAATCCCGGCACTGGCGGTACCTATACGCAGACCTGCAATCACTTCAAAATCGGGAAGAGTTCCTGGACCTACAGCCATGATCAAGCTCCTATTGCCAAAATAGGGATTCGCCCCTTACAGATCGAATCCCTATTTAATATTTAAAACCCTGAATAAAAATGCGGGTACAGCCCGTTTAAATCCTATGCCGTGTAAACCAACAGCGTTTAAACCAAGACTTTTTACGTCAGTGCTTTTTACGCCAGTGCTTTTTACGCCAGTGCTTTTTACGCCAGTGCTTAGCTGGCAAGCCTACCGTGGCACTGTTTATACTTCTTACCCGAGCCACAGGGGCAAGGCTCATTGCGCCCCACCTTACGGTCTTCACGCACAAAGGGTTGCGCCTGCTCAGCGGCGGGGGCGCTCTCATCAGACTCCTGACCCAGGGCATCAGACTGCTCATGCTGGAACTCCATCTGCTGACGGGCCAGTGCCTCTCGGCGCTTTTGCTCCATCTCTTCGATCTCTTCGGGCTCACGCACCTGAACATGACAAATAATTCGCACCACATCCTGCTTGATGCTGACTAGAAGCTCCTGGAACAGTTCAAATGACTCGCGTTTATATTCCTGCTTAGGGTTCTTCTGCGCATAGCCGCGCAAGTGAATACCCTGACGCAGGTGATCCATAGTGGCCAGGTGCTCTTTCCATAGGGTATCCAGCACCTGCAGCATCACCTGCTTCTCGAACATCCGCATCGATTCAGCACCGACAATCGCTTCCTTCTCGGCGTAAGCATCCAGCTCTGCCTGGAGGATTTTGGCACGCAGCGACTCTTCGTGTAATTTGTCGTCCCCATCTAGCCACTGCTGCAAGGGCAAGTGCAGATTCATATCGCTACCGATCTGTTTCTCCAGACCCGCAATATCCCACTGTTCTTCCAGGCTTTGCGGCGGAATAAAGTCACTGATCAGATCGTTAATCACCTCTTCACGAATCGCATTGATGGTTTCGGAGATATCACTGGTTGCCATCAGATCATTGCGCTGGTCGTAGATCGCCCGGCGCTGATCGTTGGCGACATCATCGTATTCCAGCAGCTGTTTGCGGATATCGAAGTTGCGCCCCTCAACTTTACGCTGGGCTTTTTCGATCGCGTTCGAGACCATCTTGTGCTCGATCGCCTCGCCCTTCTCCATCCCTAGCTTCTGCATAAAGCTGCGCACCCGCTCGGACGCGAAGATCCGCATCAGGCTATCATCCAGCGACAGATAAAAACGTGAAGTTCCAGGATCACCCTGGCGACCGGCACGGCCACGCAACTGGTTATCGATCCGGCGTGATTCGTGGCGTTCGGTGCCGATGATATGCAGGCCACCGGCGTCGATCACTTGCTGGTGGGTCTCGGTCCAGGCATGCTTGATCGCAGCAATCTGGGCTTCAGTAGGGTTATCCAGTTGCGCTACTTCAGATTCCCAATTTCCACCGAGCACAATATCGGTTCCCCGACCCGCCATATTGGTGGCGATAGTGACGGTGCCAGGGCGTCCGGCATCGGCGATAATCAGCGCCTCGCGCTCGTGTTGCTTAGCGTTAAGAATATTGTGTTTAATCTTCTCTTTGGTCAGCAACTGCGAGATCACTTCCGACATCTCGATCGAGGCAGTACCCACCAGCACCGGCTGCTTACGCGCTTGGCAATCGCGTACATCTTCGACGATGGCGTCAAACTTATCCTGCATTCCCAGATAGATCAGATCATTATGATCGGTCCGCTGCACCGGTTGATTGGTGGGTATAACGACCACGTCGAGGCCATAGATCTGGTGCAATTCAAAGGCTTCGGTATCGGCGGTGCCGGTCATCCCCGACAGTTTGCTGTAGATGCGAAAATAGTTCTGGAAAGTAGTGGAAGCCAGGGTCTGGCTTTCATTTTGGATATCAACGCCCTCTTTGGCTTCGATCGCCTGGTGCAAACCTTCCGACCAGCGGCGTCCCGCCATGGTGCGACCGGTATGCTCATCGACGATGACGATCTGGTTATTCTGGACGATGTAATCCACATCTTTGGTATAGAGCACACTAGCGCGTAGCCCTGCGTGCACATGGTGGAGCAGGTTGAGGTTCTTCGGTGCATAGAGCGACTCATCTTCCGCCAGCAGACCGATCTCGATCAGCAGCCCTTCGACATACTGATGACCCTCTTCGGTCAGTTCAACCGAACGTTGTTTTTCGTCCACAGCGTAATGCCCGGCCGGCTCCTCAGCATCCTCTTCAGGATCAAAGTCAGGCTGACGCTCAAGCTTGGGGATCAGGGTATTAATCTGTCGATACAAGGCCGAACTGTCTTCGGCGGGGCCAGAGATAATCAGCGGCGTACGCGCCTCATCGATCAGGATCGAATCGACCTCGTCGATAATGGCGTAGCTAAGCGCGCGCTGGACCTTATCTTCGGTACTGAAGGCCATGTTATCGCGCAGGTAATCAAAGCCGAATTCGTTATTGGTGCCGTAGGTGATATCGGCGCGATAAGCAGCCTGTTTTTCCTCGTGCGACTGGCCGGAATAGATAACCCCGACACTTAAGCCCAGCGCTTCGTAGAGCTTACCCATCCATTCGGCATCACGGCGTGCCAGATAGTCGTTGACGGTAACCACATGCATCCCCTGACCCGGGATGGCATTCAAATAAGCCGCTAGCGTCGACATCAGGGTCTTGCCCTCGCCGGTACGCATCTCGGCAATACGCCCTTCATGCAGGGTGACGCCGCCGATCATCTGTACATCGAAGTGGCGCATCCCCAGTACCCGTTGAGCGGTTTCACGGCAAACAGCGAACGCCTCTGGCAACAGTTTATCCAGTGACTCCCCTTGCGCAAAACGGTCCCGGAACTCCTGGGTCTTGGCGATGAGCAGTTCGCTGCTCAGTGCTGCGGTTGTCTCCTCTAACGCATTAATGGCTTTGACGATCTTGCCCATGCGCTTGAGTTCGCGGTCGTTCTTACTACCAAAAATCTTCTTGAAAAGAGGTGCAATCATAATCCGGGACTTATTTTAATGGGTTATCGGCTGGCGCTGGTGGCCGCGGAAAGCTATGTAAATGGGGGCATTCTACCCGTAAATCAATAGGGGGTCGAAGGGAATTCGGCTAACCTTGGGTTGCGGGGTATCTCGCAGCAATGGGAGGTTAACATTGCCGACTATATAAACTATAAAAGCCGCAGCAAGAGTGCCTGCTGCGGCTTTTATCAACGCCCTGAAACGCTGCGGGCCAACGATCTATGCAGTCTGGAGATAAGCGATGGGGGCACTGTCCTCTTCGAAAGTAACCAACTCCCAGGCGTCTTTATTGCGGAGCAGCTCGCGCAGCAGCAGATTGTTAAGATAATGCCCAGACTTGAAGCATTTAAACTCGCCGAGGATCGTCTTGCCGAGCAGATAGAGATCACCCACGGCATCCAAGACTTTGTGTTTGACGAACTCATCGTCGTAGCGCAAGCCCTCTTCATTCAAAACCCTGTAGTCATCTACCACAATGGCGTTATCTACGCTGCCTCCCTGCGCCAGGTTATTCGCCCTGAGCATCTCAATGTCGCGCATAAAGCCAAAGGTACGGGCGCGACTGATCTCAGTAACAAAACTGGTGGTCGAAAAATCCAGGTTGCACTCTTTGTTCCGTTCCTCGAACACCGGGTGATCGAACTCAATAGTAAAGCCGACTTTAAAGCCATCGTAAGGTTCGAAACTGGCAAACTTACCCTCATGCTCGACCGAAACTTTACGTTTAATCCGGATGAACTGCTTCGCAGCCTGCTGCTCCTGCAACCCTGCTGATTGAATCAGAAAGACGAAGGCTGCCGCACTACCATCCATGATCGGCACCTCTTCGGCGCTCAACTCCACATAGGCGTTATCAACCCCCAGGCCTGCCAGCGCCGACATCAGGTGCTCAATGGTCGCCACTCGAGCTGCGCCCATGACCAGATTGGTCGACATCGTGGTATCGCCGACCTGCTCCGCCCAAGCCTGGATCTCGACAGGGGGGTCGAGATCCATACGACGAAACACGATCCCGGTATTCTCGGGGGCAGGCCTCAGTGAAAGATAAACTTTCTCGCCAGTATGCAGGCCGACACCGGTCGCTTTGATGGCGTTTTTAAGGGTTCGCTGTTTAATCATTGCTCATGCATTTTTAGGGTCAAAAAAAGACTACAAATAATACCAAAATCGCACTGTTTTTTACAGTCCAGGCGAGCTCTGGCTCCGTTATATATCAGCTAACCGTGCTTAATCAATCCGCCTGACGGCGCAAGAAAGTCGGTATATCGAGAAAATCGACCTCATCATCCGTGCCCGTCTTGGATCCCGCTCCACCGCTGTTCTCGGTGGAAGAGCTAACCGCTGCCCGCTGGCGACGAACGATGGCAGGAACATCCATCTCATTAAAATTGACCGACCCATCGTTGCGACGCACCAGCGGGTTTGAAACCACTTGCCTAGGCGCCTGTTTACGACCGCCCAATCCCGTAGCGACAACCGTTACTCGCAACTCATCACTCATCTCAGGATCGATCACCGTGCCGATGACAACCGTGGC
>CAXBEA010000131.1:0-8498 GCA_963974645.1 uncultured Neptunomonas sp.
GACACCCTGCAAAAATAGCCCATGCGGTGTTGAGTCACGGCGTTGTCAAACAGGCGGCGGCCTTGCACAACCACCTGCGGGGGCACGCTACGGGATCGGTCGAAGGGGTCTCTGTCGAGAAGGGTCAAGGGGATTACGGTGGTCCGCAAAGTACGGTCAAGATGGGGATGAAGATCGGCCAGATCGAACACTTTCAGGCGTCACTGTCGCGATCAACAGGCACCACAGCCTGGGATGCGCTGCACAACCATTGCCTGGCACTGCGTGCGCCGAGTGCCCCTGCCGAGCGCCAGTTACTCGAGGCCGATTGTCGGCGGGTCGCCTTCATCCGTGGCTATCTCGGGGCGTACTTTCGTAACGGAGAGTTCTTTGAACTCGATATCAATCTTAGCGGCGTGGTGAAACGCCTGGACCGGGTTCTCACCCAGGTAACCACCGAGCTGACGGCGCTCGAGAATCAAGTTGCTCTCCGTGAGAAGGCGGTGCAAAAGGCGGCTGACCAAGCCGGTCAAGCGCTCACCAAGGCGTCGCAACAACTAGTTACCCAACTCGATAAAATGCTGGCCGTGGCCGATGGCAACATTGTCAGGCGGATAGGTGGCAATGCCGAATCGATCGTGGCTGAACTGGCTGAAATCAGAAACGAGGCGAGCGCCAGGAGCAACGCCATTGCCTGGGCGGTCGCCAGTGCCTCTTCCCGCGATATCCAACGCTTGGCGTCCAATATGAATAGCGATCTGGCAGCTATCAACCAGCACCTGGCTAAGCTGCAGGCGGAAGTTTCACGCAGCGAACAGGCCTTGAACAACCGCTTCGGCGGGGCCGCAGGCGACCTGCACAGCAATGTATTGAAGGTGTCGAATATCGGTTTCCTGTCCCGCGACAGCAGTTTTCAAGCACGGGTAGCAACCGTCGATATCAGTTTCAACCCAACTGCGCTGCAGCATGTGACAGTAAGCGATGCGGACAGGAGCCAGATGCTGACCTCAGACAGCGGTCTTAACCAACTCAGCGGCGGCGCGGACCGTTCTGGCGTCGGCACCGGCGCAACTATGGGCGCGGAGGTGGTGCGCATCTTTTTTGAAGCGTTGTTCGACGCCCACGAAGGTCTGCCCGCGATTGCGGCGGCGGGTGTCACCGCTAAAGCCACCGGCTTAACCCTTGGCGAGTACAGTTTGCCGGTGTTCAATTCACCGATGGGGAACGTCGATAGTCAGGATTTCTCGGATATGACCACGCTCAATACCCGACTGGCGGCCAAGGTGCGAATCATCACCGGGCGCGTTGTCTCCGGCATCGGCCCACTGAGCCTGAATAATCCCTCGTTGGAAAACATGATCGTCGAGATCATCACCACCAGTGTGCGTAAGGCCACCGAGAAGGCGAGCTGGTGCTGGTACGCGTGCAACCTGAACGTCGCATCGCAGGCACTGGAAGCCGATACGGGGTCCATCATCAGCAACAAAATATCTACGGCCAGGAGCAAACTAGAAGCGAGCGCCCGCCAAGATCGAAGCACGCTGAGAACCTGGCAGCACAAGGAAGCGGAGCAGGTTAAGTTGCGGTTGCATCTTGGCGAATAGGCGGGCTGAAAGGGTTGCTACGGTATTCGATCTGGAACTCGTCGGAACCTATGGCTGAACTGCCGGAGTTCAGTATTGCCTTAAGGTCACGGGAGCTCGCAGATAACTTTGGGTATCCGAAAAATGACGATCTCCAGACTGGATTGCGGGCAGACTGGAACCTCTTGCTACAGCTGAGATTAGTCCTTACTTAAATCGAGCCTAGGAATACATCGAGCGCTCAGCCAAGCCAGACTATATCCCATAACAACGCCGGCAATATTCGCCGCCATATCAGCCCACTCGCCGTAGCGATTCATATGGGGTTGGATCAACTCAATCGCACCACTCCAGCCAATAAAGAAGAGTCCATGCAGCAACCAACGACGGGGATGAGCCAATGCAGCAGGAAACATCAGCAGCGCATACGCCAGCAGATGGTGGGTTTTATCGCTGCCGGGTACCTCGGGCAGCTGATCAACCGGCCACAGAGAAAGGGCCGTGATCATCAGTAGGTTAAACAGGGTAATGCTCAGCCAGTGTTTCTGAAGAAACCTCAGACAGTTGGAGATCAGAAATTTGGACATCAGAGTTTCAACGCCTATTAGAGTTTCAACGTTTATTAGAGTCTCATCGTTTATTAGAGTCTCAACGCTTATCAGAGTCTCAACGCTTATCAGAGTCTCAACGCTAAAAATCGGTGCTATTCAGAAAATAAAACGCCCGTGCTGAAAACAGCACGGGCGTGGGTCGGTCAAGCTATCTGGTTACCTGTAACATCTAACCATAAAATCTAGCTCTAAAAAGCTCGCGCTTAAAGCACCAAGCGGCGGACGTCGCTCAATAGCTTACCCAGTGTAGTCATGAACATACCGGCATCAACACCGTTGATGGCACGGTGATCGTAAGAGAGCGCCAGCGGCAACATCTTCCGAGGTACAAACTCTTTGCCATTCCAGACCGGCTTAATATCCGCCCGAGAAACACCCAAGATCGCCACTTCAGGGGCAGAGACGATAGGGGTAAAGCCGGTGCCGCCGATATTACCCAGACTCGAGATGGTAAAGCAGCCGCCTTGCATCTCTGCAGGCTTCAGCTTACGTGCCTTGGCTTTGGCGCCCAACTCAGCCGCTTCTGCTGCCAGCTGGTAGATCGACTTCTTATCCACGTCCTTGATCACAGGTACCATCAGACCCGCAGGGGTATCCATAGCAACACCGATATTGATGTACTTCTTATGAACGATATGTTCACCGTCAGCGTGCATCGATACGTTGAAATTAGGATGTGCCTGGAGCGCTGCGGCAGCCGCTTTGAGCAGGAAGGGCAGCGGTGTCACTTTCACCCCGGCCTTTTCAGCGTCAGCCTTGATATCCGCCCGGAACTTCTCAAGTTCGGTGATATCGATATCATCAAACTGGGTCACATGCGGAATATTGAGCCAGCAGCGGGTCATGTTGGCAGCGGTGACCTTCTTGATCTTCGACATCTTCTCCAACTCGATCTCACCAAACTTGGAGAAATCAATTTCGGGAATCGCCGGGATACCCGAACCGCCTGTCATTGCAGTGGCCGCTTTGGGCTTAGCCAGGTCAACAAGAGCCTGCTTAACGTAGGCTTGAACGTCCTCTTTAAGAATCCGCCCCTTAGGTCCAGTACCCTTAACCTGGGTCAGGTCTACGCCAAATTCACGTGCAACTGAACGCACCGCAGGTCCGGCATGCACTTTTTTGTTGGCCTGATCCAGCTGGGCCAAATCCTTACTGGTAGAAGGTGCACTAGCGGCTGGCGCGTTGGCAGGAGCTACCGTTGGCGCACTGGCTGCCGGAGCAGCTGTTGCAGCACTTGTTGCAGCAACAGGCACCGAGGCAACCGCACCACCGGCGACTTCCAGTTCAAGGATCAGATCCCCTTCACTGACAGTGTCGCCCTCTTTAATCTTAACCGACTTCACCACACCACCCTTGGGGGCGGGTACTTCCATCGAGGCTTTGTCGGTCTCAAGCACGATCAGCGAATCACCTTCAGCGATGCTGTCGCCCGCTTTGACACAGACTTCGATCACGTCGACGTTTTCACTGCCGCCGATATCGGGCACATTCACCGGCTCAACGCCGCCCGCGACAGGGGTAGCAACGGGTGCCGGTGCTGCAGCTACAGGTGCTGGTGCTGCTGGTGCCGCTGCCGCAGGCGCTGCAGATGCAACAGCACCTGCCGCCGCAATCTCTGCAAACTGCTGGCCTTCACTGATGGTATCGCCTTCTTTAATCGTCAACGCGGTAATCACGCCGCCAAAAGGTGCGGGCACTTCCATCGAGGCTTTATCAGTCTCAAGTACGATCAGGGAGTCGCCTTCGGCAACCGTGTCGCCAACTTTAACGCACACCTCGATCACATCAACATTATCATGGCCGCCGATATCGGGTACGACCACCGGTTGAGCGGCAGCAGGTGCCGCCGCAGCAGGTGCCGCAGCCACAGGAGCAGCGGCGACAACGGGTGCTGCTTCTGGTGAAGGTACCGCTGCTGGCGCTGGAGCGGCCGCGCCGATCTGCAATTCAGCGATCACATCGCCCTCTTTGCAGGTATCACCCTCTTTAAGCAGCAACTTGGTGATTACGCCACCTTCGGTGGCGGGCACTTCCATCGATGCTTTATCGGTTTCCAATACGATCAATGAATCACCTTCCTTGATCGTATCGCCAACCTTGATACAAACTTCAATAATATCGACAGCATCATCGGTGCCAATATCCGGAACAGTAATGTTTATAACGCTCACTGTGTTATTCCTCTCGTCATCTTGCGTTCAATCACTGACCTTATACGGTGGTCGGATTCGGCTTTTCAGGATTGATATTAAACTTCTTGATCGCCGCACTAACCTCAGCAGGCTTAATCGTTCCCTCATCGGCCAACGCCTTAAGTGCAGCAACAACGACGTAGTAGCGATTCACCTCGAAGAACTCTCGCAGCTTGGCGCGGGTATCACTACGACCGAAGCCGTCAGTACCCAGGACCACATAATTGGCCGGGACAAACTCACGAATCTGATCTGCAAAAACCTTCATGTAATCGGTCGATGCGATAACAGGTCCCTTGCGCTCAGCCAGGCATTCAGTAACGTAAGAGACACGTGGCTTATCTTCTGGGTGAAGCAGATTCCAACGTGAGCAATCCAGTGCTTCACGACGCAACTCGTTAAAGCTGGTAGCGCTCCAGACATCAGATTCAACACCATAATCATCCCGTAGGATCTCAGCCGCAGCACGTACTTCCCGTAGGATGGTGCCACTACCCATCAGCTGAACCTTCTTCTTGGCGCTTTTCTTGCCTTCTTCCAGCAGGTACAGCCCTTTGATGATGCCCTCTTCGGCACCCACTGGCATCGCTGGCTGCTGGTAGTTCTCGTTCATTACCGTCAGGTAATAGAAGATGTTCTCCTTATCGACGAACATCCGCTGCAGCCCGCTGTGCATGATCACAGTCAGCTCGTAGCCGTAGGTCGGATCATAGGAGATACAGTTGGGGACCATCGCAGCCAGTAGCTGGCTGTGGCCATCTTCATGCTGCAAGCCTTCACCATTGAGGGTAGTACGACCCGCAGTTGCACCGATCAGGAAGCCGCGCGCCTGAATATCGCCCGCCGCCCAAACTAGATCCATGGTGCGCTGCAGACCAAACATTGAATAGCAGATATAGAACGGGATCAGGGTGCAGTTGTGGTTCGAGTAGGCTGTTGCTGCCGCGATCCAAGCCGACATAGAACCGGCTTCGTTGATCCCCTCCTCCAAAATCTGGCCCGTCTTTGATTCCTTGTACCACATCATCTGATCACGATCATGAGGGACGTATCGCTGTCCTTCAGAGGTGTAGATACCCAATTGCCGGAACATCCCCTCCATACCGAAGGTACGGGCTTCGTCAGGCACTATAGGCACCACGCGAGCACCTATATTTTTGTCTTTTGCCAGGGTTGAAAGTGTCCGAACAAAGGACATGGTGGTAGAAAGCTCGCGCTTACCGCTGTCTTTAAGCTGTCCGCCGAGATCTTCCAAGCCGGGGATTTCCAGCGCATCAAAATCACTGCGACGCTGCGGATAGAAACCACCCAGCTTCTCACGACGAGCCATCATATATTTCAATTCCGGGCTATCCGGAGAGGGACGGTAGTACGGGGTGGACTTGAGTTGCTCATCGTCCAATGGAATATTGAAGCGATCACGGAAGTCGGCCAGATCATCTATCGCCACTTTCTTCATCGAATGCGTCGAGTTCTTAGCTTCCCCTGATTTACCTGTGCCATAACCTTTAACGGTCTGCGCCAGGATCACTGTTGGCTGACCCTTATGGTTGACCGCTTTATGGTAAGCCGCATAAACCTTGTAGGGATCATGGCCACCACGGTTCAGGTTCAGAATATCCTCATCGGACATATCCTTAACCAGTTCCAACAACTCAGGACTGCTACCGAAAAAATGCTCACGGGTGTAGGCGCCGCCGTTGGCCTTACAGTTTTGCAACTCACCATCGCAGACTTCATTCATCCGTTTGATCAGCAAACCTTTGGTATCTTTTTCGAACAGTGGATCCCAATGACGCCCCCAAAGCACCTTGATCACGTTCCAGCCCGCACCGCGAAACTCTCCTTCGAGCTCCTGCACAATCTTGCTGTTGCCACGCACCGGACCATCTAAACGCTGCAGGTTACAGTTGATCACGAAGATCAAATTTTCCAGCTTCTCACGTCCGGCCAGTGCGATAGCGCCCAGGGATTCCGGCTCATCACACTCACCGTCACCAAGGAAGGCCCACACTTTACGGTCACCGCGGTCGATCATCTCGCGCGCTGACAGGTAGCGCATCACGTGCGCTTGATAAATCGCCTGAATCGGACCAAGTCCCATAGACACGGTTGGGAACTGCCAGAAATCGGGCATCAACCAGGGATGCGGATAAGAGGAGAGACCATTACCATCGACTTCGCGACGGTAGTGATCCATCTGCTCTTCGGTCAAACGGCCTTCAAGGTAAGCACGAGCGTAGATACCCGGCGCGATATGTCCTTGAAAAAAGACCAAATCGCCCTCTTGGTCGCCATCCGGGCCACGGAAAAAGTTGTTAAAGCCGATATCGTACAGGGTCGCAGAAGAGGAGAAACTGGAGATATGACCACCGAGACCATCATCATTATCGTTGGCTCGCATCACCATCGCCATCGCATTCCAGCGAATCAAAGAACGGATCCGACGCTCCATAAACAGATCACCCGGTAACGCGCGCTCATCTTTTGGATCTATGGTATTGCAGTACGGGGTGGTCACCGAAGTTTCGGTTCCAGCACCCAGCGCACGAGCCTTATCACCTAATTTTGCTAAAAGGTACTTGGCTCGTTCAGAACCCTCGCTATTTGCTACCGACTCAAGGGCATCAAGCCACTCCTGAGTTTCAATAGGATCGATATCTTCGATATTGTCGTTCTGTACCATTTTAATCTCCATAAAGCGCCTTCTGTTATTTCATCGACTATTTAGACTTTCAAATAGAGAAGAAGCTAAGACTAGATAATTAACGCGCAGCATTCACTCCGCAGCGCAGCATTACCGCCAAAAAAAGTGTAGCGATACTACAAAAAAGACTCGATACTGTCTATAAAACAATCAATGAAGGTGGAAAAAAACTCTATAAGGTAGCAAAACTACATAGAATCACTTACTCAATTCAGACCGCCTAAGCGACCTCTCCTGCCTCGCAGCCTCTTTGCCGTAGTCTGAGACCACTTCCTCAACATACGCCAGATGCGCATGCGCTGCCTGGCGCGCAAGCTCAGGATTGCCGTCGAAGATCGCCTCCATCAACACCTTATGCTGCCCATGAATCCTGGAACGATGACCTCGCTGCGGATAAATAGATTCGAGATTGTTGATAATATTTTTTTCAACCAGTCCTAGCAGTGCCCGCATCGTATGCAGCAACACAACATTATGCGACGCCTCGGCTATCCGCAGATGAAACTCCACATCCGCCCTCACCTCCTCGACAAAGGATTTAGATTCGTGATGCTTTTCCAGTTCGTCGTAAATTTTTCGTATAGATTTTCGGTCGGCTTCGGTGCTACGCAGAGCCGCATAGTAGGCAGCAACACCCTCCAGAGCATGACGGAACTCCAACAGATCCGCCTGCGCTTCTGGGTGCGATGAAAACAGGGTTAAGAGCGGATCTGCATAACCTGCGTCCAGGGTCTCTGAAACATAGGTTCCGCCCCCTTGGCGACTATTCAGCAACCCTTTAGCCACCAGCTTTTGCACCGCTTCACGCAACGAGGGGCGCGAAACATCAAATTGCAACGCCAATGCGCGCTCGGAAGGCAACTTTTGCCCCGGTTTTAAACTACCCTCTAGGATCATGCTCTCCAACTCATCCACAATCACATCGGATATTTTGGGCTGTTTAACGCGCTTATAGGTCATTCGCCAATCCAGAAAATGGTATTACCAATTTTTAATGCGTTTAGTACTTATACCACGAGAGACGATAATTACAACCTGGAAACCGACCCTAAAGCAAATCATCAGCAGTTCGTTGATTATTATTTACACAGCCCAATAATCATAAACAACCCTTATTATTCATATTGATAATAAAAAAACAGGTCAAACATCAACCAATTCAGGGAGGATCGGCTTGACAGTCGAAGGCTCTGTATTTAGGATAGCAACTCCAAGCACAAACTGGTATTACCAATTTACCAAAGGGTTTGAATCAAACTCTAAATCATAAAAACAAAGAACACTTGAGGACTCAATATGAGAAAGCTTGCTCGTACTGCAGCGACCGCTGTAGCCTTAACTGCAGCCATGTCGGCAACTCTGCCGGCTAATGCTGGCGAAAAAACCCTGCTCAAAACCCCGATCGCCTTCGGCTCGCACCTGCCAG
>CAXBEA010000132.1:0-8493 GCA_963974645.1 uncultured Neptunomonas sp.
TACCCTGGCAGCATTAACGGGTCACAGCTTGATAGAAGATTTACCCATCTCGTTTACAGCCGTGGCGGCGGATATCGCCAATGAAAAAGAGATATGGATCAGTAAAGGGCCCATCTTTGACGCTATTCGAGCGTCAATTTCCCTGCCGCTGTTGTTTGCTCCCGTTGTCCGCAATGGAGTGAAGCTACTCGATGGCGGTATTCTTAATCCGGTGCCGATCGCCCCGACGTTTAAGGATCATACCGACCTGACAATTGCGGTAAACCTTTCTGGCCCCCCCGACCTATCATTGGGGATTAAAAAAAGCGCCCCAATCACCAATACCGCTCAACGATCCGCTATGTCAAAGAAAATTGATCGGCTTGTTAATTCAATAACCCCGAGCGCGTCCGAAAAAAAGACCCTGAGTATGTACGGTATCGCCTACCAGGCTATTGATGCCATGCAGGGGACCATTGCACGCCAAAAACTAGCGGCATACCCTCCGGACCTGTTGTTGGAAGTGCCACGAAACCTCTGTGGTACCCTAGAGTTTGATCGGGCTGAAGAGCTCATTGAATTTGGCTACGCCCTCGCCAAAAAACATTTAAGCGAACTAAAAGGACCGAATTAAAAGGACGCTAATTAAAGCGTCTTCCTGAGCGCTCTGCCGTCATTCGATCCGACCATCTAACGCTGCGCAGCGCTTACCGGTGGTAAGTGCAGCGTTCGTTTGCTCCTCGCTTTACGGATACCTGTCAGGCCTGACGGACGACTTTAGGATGCCAGGTCACAGGACCCGCAGGGCCGATTGCATCTACGACAACGTGCCCCCCCCGACCCAGTTATCGACAAACTTGGCGAATGTTGTGGCGATTGTATTGGGTGAGCCTATACGCGACGATATAGAAACGGCTGTCGAGCGAGTCGACCTTGCGCGTATAGTTTAGTCAAAAAAGTCCAGATTCTTACTGAGACGCCCGCGCTGGCACAATATAATTTGATTATCCCTTGAACCCACCCTATCCTGTCGGCAGTGAAGATATTCCAGCGCCTCGAGAGATCGGGGCGTTTCCGTTTCAGAAAACAGCTTTCCCACCCTAGCGGCCATACCAATAAATAAACAGAATTATATCAAAGAGTTAAACAAAAAATGCAAATCTACAAAGAGTTTACCTTCGAAGCCGCCCATCTACTGCCCCATGTACCCGAGGGACATAAATGCGGACGGCTGCACGGCCACTCTTTTTTTGTTCGCATCTATGTCAGCGGTGAGGTCGATAGCCACAGCGGTTGGATTATCGATTTTTCCGAGATCAAACAGGCTTTCAAGCCGATCTATGATCGGCTCGATCATTATTACCTGAACGACATTCGCGGTTTAGAAAATCCGACCAGTGAAGTGCTGGCGCGCTGGATCTGGAACGAGCTGAAACCCGCCCTCCCGCTGTTAAGTCGCATCCTGATCAAGGAAACCTGCACCAGTGGTTGCATCTATGAGGGTGAAGACTGAACAACAGCGCTGCGGCATAAAGGCTGAAACAACGCGCCCCCCTCTAATGCCCATTGGAGCTATCGATAGCCTAGGGTAATCTATGGAACAAGTCCCTTGCGCACCGGTCCGTTCTATAGCCCGCAGAGCACACTCGAGACCTGTTTGCAGGTTCCCTAACGCTAACCACTCCCTTAAGATGACAGCCTACAGATTCTGATACCCGTTGCCATGCAGACAGAAAAGCACCACCACAGTCATAGCCATCACCCTCAGGATTTCGATCTACCCGAGGATAAGCGTAAATATGCGATCCGGGTAACCTGGATTGGTGCCGTGCTCGATACCCTTCTCGGCATCGCTAAAATTCTGATCGGCATTGTTTATTCTTCGCACGCACTGATTGCAGATGGCATCCACTCGCTATCGGACCTGGTTACCGACTTCATGGTTGTGGTGATCGTCAACGTCTCTCACGCCGAACCGGATGAGAAGCACCCCTACGGGCATGAACGCTTCGAAACCCTTGGCACCGTTGCGCTTGGTTTTATTTTGGTAGCTGTTGCCGGTGCCATGGCCTATGAAAGCGTTCAAAGTTTATTCACCGGGTCTAAGACTTCAATTCCTGGCTGGCCCACACTGGTCGTGGCATTAATATCCATCATCTCCAAGGAGTGGATTTTTCGTTACACCCTGGCCGCCGGTAAAAAACTAGGATCTGACCTGCTGATCGCCAACGCCTGGCACTCGCGGACAGACGCCTATTCGTCGATCGTCGTCTTTATCGGTATCGGTGGCGCCATGCTGGGTGCCCCCTGGCTCGATAGCGTGGCCGTCATCGGAGTCGCTGTCTTTGTCGCCAAAATAGGCTGGGACCTAAGCTGGAAAAGTTTGCAGGAGCTGGTTGATACCGCTATCCCCCAGGATGAGCTGGATGCACTTAGCCAAGAAGTACAGGCCGTCGAAGGCGTTATTGACGTCCATAGTTTTAAATCGCGGAAGATGGGTGCTAAAACGCTCCTAGAGATGCACCTTCAGGTTTCACCCTATATCAGCGCCTCCGAAGGCCACTATATCGGTGATACGGCGGTTCTTCGGTTGTTAAAAAAATTCCCCTCGATTGGCCATATCATTTTTCACGTTGATACCGAAGATGATGATGAACACCTGGTCTGTCAACTGCTCCCGCTTCGCTCTGAGGTTAAAGCGATCATTGACGATGCGTTGCGGGAGATCGCACCGGACCTGCAACGCAGCCGACTCAATCTACACTACCTCGGTGGTAAGATCGAAGCAGACCTGTTTATCGAAGCTGCCGACGGGAGCATTCTGCTAGAAAGTCACGAACATCATCAGGCACTGACCCGGCAACTCAATCAACGCCTGCTTGGCAACAGTTGGTTTCGCAAACTTACACTCTGGAGCGCAGGCTAAGCGCTAGTCCTTAAGCTGTATTGCCGATTAACGTCTCGGCTACCGGCTTAGGCTGCACCCAATCGCTGGCAAGCACGTTCGAGCGCCTGCTCGCGGTTGGTACAGATATACTTCTCATCCAGATGTCGCAGCATCCTCATCCGCCGCAACACTGCCTCCACCAGAGGGGTCATCCCAACCAGATAGACATCGCGGTGGTTATCGCGTGATTCCAGGACGATCTCCTCGATCGTCAGCGCGGTGGACACATCTATGTAAGGCACCGCCGACATATCCAGCAGCAAAGAATCGTGAGGACGCGAATCACGTAGCTTGGCATGGATGCCTTTAGCCGCACCAAAACTAATCGGTCCATCGAGTCGATACAGCAACAGCCGGTCGCCGGTGACTAGCAACATCTCCCGCGCCCGATGACACACCAAAGGCTAGGGCCAAGGATAAGGCTACGATCCCGGCCGTCACTCCGCCATAAAGATCGCCGCGCAAATTAGTAAAAATCAACCCTTAACTAACCCCACCGGAACAATACACCTCGATCAAACATTCTCCATCCTAATCCAATATCAAACATTTCTTTATAGTTCAATAAGATAACTTGGATAAATGCAACTATCGACCAACACCCTAGCTTGCGCCTAAGCAACGACTGCGGCATTCTTGCCCGCCTTGAGGAACAAACTCCCTATGATCGAAATTATCTATGCTGACGAGCAAATAGTCGTCGCCAACAAACCCCATGACCTGCTTTCAGTTCCAGGACGAGGCCCAGACAATCAAGACTGCCTGCTGCTTCGATTGCAGCCCCAGTATCCAACCCTGCGGATTGTCCATCGGCTCGATTGCGCAACCTCAGGGCTGATGGTGTTGGCGCTGGATGCTGATAGCCACCGCGAGCTAAGTCGTCAGTTCCATGATCGCATCACCCAAAAACGTTATATCGCCATGATTGCTGGCTCGCCGCAGCAAGCCAGCGGCTCAGTTGAACTGCCACTGCGCTGCGACTGGGAAAACCGTCCGAAACAGGTGGTCGATCATCAGCAAGGAAAACACGCGCTGACCCATTACCGCGTTCTCGAACAGCGTCCAGACCAGGCAAGAGTCGAACTGACACCGATCACCGGTCGCTCACACCAACTACGGGTGCATATGCAGTCGATGGGACACCCGATCCTCGGTGATCGCTTCTACGCAAATGCAGCCGCCCTAAAACAGGCTGATCGCTTGCTGCTGCACGCGCAGCAGCTGGGTTTCAACCACCCACTCAGCCAGCAGCCGCTAAGCTTTGTGGCCCCCAGCCCCTTTTAACCCGAGTTATCGATCAAAACGGTGGCCTCAGCCGCCAGTTTTGCTAGAATCGCCGCTCTAGGAACAGACTGATATGTAGGCCAAGCGGCCTATCCCTACGCACGTAATTCCTGGACCCAAACCTCTTCAATCTGCAGCCATACAGGACAGAACCATGAGTCTTGCTGACAAGGTATTAGCCGTCAATAACGATCTCCCGATCCGCAGCGACAGTCCCGTTCACAGCGGTAAAGTTCGCTCCGTATACTGGCTCACCGAAGCCGATAGCCGTCGCCTTATTCAGGAAAAAGGCTATGACGTAGCTGCAGACGCACCGCTGGCTATCATGGTCATTAGTGACCGGATCTCCGCCTTCGATTGCATCTGGCACGGCGAGGGCGGCATGCGCGGCGTACCCGGCAAAGGGGCTGCGCTGAACGCAATCTCCAACCACTGGTTCAAACTGTTCCGCGAGCAGGGGCTGGCTGACAGCCATATCCTCGACATTCCGCATCCTTTTGTCTGGATTGTGCAGAAAGCCAAACCGGTCATGATCGAGGCGATCTGTCGTCAGTACATCACCGGCTCCATGTGGCGCGCTTACACCAGGGGCGAACGTGAGTTTTGTGGTATTGAGATTCCTGACGGGCTGCAGAAAGACCAGAAACTGCCAGAATTGCTGATCACCCCCTCTTCTAAAGGCATCCTCAAGGGAATTCCTGGCGTGCCCGAGGTGGATGACGTCAACATCACCCGCAGCGATATCGAAGCCAACTTTGCGGCATTTAACTTCAACTGCGCGGAGGATATCGGCCAATACGAGAAGTTGCTCAAAGAGGGGTTTAACGTCATCAGCGAAGCGCTGGCCAAGCTGGATCAGATTTTTATCGATACCAAGTTTGAATTTGGCTACGTCAACGACCGCCAGGGGAAGCAGAAACTGATCTATATGGATGAAGTTGGCACACCCGACTCGTCTCGCATCTGGGACGGTGCCCAGTACCTTAAGGGTAACGTGGTTGAAAACTCGAAAGAGGGCTTCCGTCAGCGGCTACTCAACCACTTCCCCGATCCTGATATCCTGCTGAACAAAGATCGAATGAGCGAACGTCAAGCGCTAGCGCGGGATAATGCGCTGCCAGAAGCGGTGTTGATGGATGTGTCCAGGACTTATGTGGGTATCGCGGAGAAGGTAACGGGGACCAAGCTAGTTCTTTCTGAAAATCCGAAAGCAGAAATCATCGAGATCCTACGCGACCAGTATGGCTTAATTGATTAACATTGATAGTTCAACACTCATGCCTTTCTAGCTGTGCTCCGGGGCGGATTTTTAATCCGTCCCGATTACTCAGTGCTAGCGACCAGTAGCGCATCCAACAACGACTCGATCTGGGTATAGATCACCCCTCCACTGGCCTGGATAAAGTACTCCACCTGCAGATTGACCTTGCTGCCAAGATTGTCACAACTCAGCCGAAAATCCCCCCGATAGCCGAAGATCCGCTTACCCCGTGCAAAGCCGTACCCGATCTCCGCAGCAGTCCCTGAATCCACATCCACACCATCCAGATTAGCTACAATCCAGTCACAACGGTCAATCGCTTCGGTATTGATCCGACCTATATCTGCGTTGATGCGGGCCAACGCATCGCGTTGTTGATTCAGATCGGTCTGCGCCAAAGCAGCCTGCAACTCCGCGCTATTATTAAGTTGCCAGGGATCTAGCAACTCGAAACCTCGCTGCTCCAGCGCAGGGATTAGCCGCTGGTAGTAAAACAGGCGTCCCACTTCAGAAAATCCCAGCGGCCCTGCGAGGTAGATTAATTGCGGCATTATGACTCCTAGTAAGATCCAACCAGGCGAAGTGGTGTGCCATTTTTGAACCCTGCAATATTCTCAATCAGCTGAACAAGAATCCGTTGCCGTGCTTCTACGCTGCCCCAGGCACAGTGTGGGGTCACAATCAGATTAGGAACATCCAGAGCCAGCAGTGGACTGCCCTCTACAGGCGGCTCAACCGACAACACATCTACCGCCGCCCCTGCCAGCTGTCCACCGCATAGCGCTTTAGCCAGCGCCTGCTCGTCGACAATTCCGCCTCGAGCGACATTGAGCAGCAACGCACTCGGTTTCATCAGCGCAAGCGCCGACGCATCGATCAAATTACGGCTCTGCTCGGTCAATGGACAGTGCAAACTCAACACATCGACCTGAGGCAGCAACTCGGTAAGTGCGATTCGCCCCGTCACTACCTCACCACCGACCCGAGCCGCGATCAGGACACGCATCCCCAAGGCTTTAGCGACATTGGCAACACCACGCCCCAGCTCACCATAACCAACAATGCCCAGTGTTTTTCCCTGCAGCTCCATGATCGGATAGTCCAGTAAACAAAAGTCACTGCTGCGCTGCCAATCACCTTGAGTTACCGCAGCGCTGTAATCTGGCAGTCGTGTCGCCAACGCCAGCATCAATGCCAGGGTATGCTGTACCACCGAAGCGGAGCCGTAACCCTGGCAGTTACACACAGTTATTCCAAGCTGGTTGGCTGCCGTAAGATCAATATTATTAGTCCCGGTAGCGGCAACACAGATCAGCTTTAATTGCGGCTGCCGAGCCAGCACCTCCGCATCTAAGATGACCTTGTTGACAATGACCACCTCAGCTCCAGCCAGATGCGCATCTCGCTGCTCAAGCGATGTCGATGGATACAAAACCAACGGAGCTGCAGACTGCTGCAACGGAACAAGATCCAGATCATCTGGCTTCAGACTAGCCAGATCGAGAAAAACTGTTTTCATAGCCACCTCGCCACAACATACTCCGCCCTCGAGTACTGCTGTCCAGAAAAAAGGCCCAGTTCTAGTCGCAGAATGGGCCTATAATTTTAACTCAAAATTAATTGATACCGTGCTGACAGACCGGCGCTATAGCATGTTCTCTTTTAAGGTCCAGAGAATATCTTCCGCTACGCTGACAGCAGCCGGCAAACCTCCTGCGGTCAAAACAGACACATAGACGCCAGAGTTTCGACGGGTCAGGAGTATCTGATATTGACCGGTAAAGGTCACAGCCGCCGAGGCTTTATCGACCGCTGTCTGCTTATCTTTTTTGTCACCGAAGATATAGATAAGGGTATTATCCAGCCAAATCTTATAGCCATCTGAGTCAAGCATCTCTTGCTGTTCAATCCGGTTAGCGTCTGCTTCGCTCCGTTGAACCCCAGGAGTTACTGTAGCGCTATAGACAGGTGCCTGCTCGTCGGCCTGGGCAGTCAACTCCGAGCCAAGCGCTCCGGTGTCAAACGTAATATCATCATCTTTACCATGCAACCAACCGAAAAACCCTACCGGCTTCTGATTATCAACAGGCACTAAAGAGCTGTAAGTGATGTAATATTTACCCAGATTTTTATCCGCCGAACCGACATCGACCTGCGCCTGAATCAATCCTTGTTGAATTCGATCCCAGGCTTCATCGACTGACACCGCCAATTTAAGTACCGGCTCTCCCTGAGAGCTACGGCCGAAATAAATACGCCCACGCTGATTTTGACGCTCACGAACAGCACTGGCGGTCGATTCCTCTGTCGAGTGACTCAAATAATGTAGAATTTCGTACATCATCTGAGATTTGTAGCCGACCTGCTGGGAATCCGCCGACCAATCAGCAGCCTGACCAGTGTCTGTAATAGCGGCTCGTAAGTGGCGTAAACGAATACTGGTTTTATCCGCAGCACCCTCAACCGGCTTCAGGTAGAGGCGTAACTTATCATGAGCAGGACCCTCCACCTTGTTAAAGGTTAGGTTAGCGACAAGACGTGAGAAAAAACCTGGCGCTGCCTCACCGCTGTTAATCCAAGCGGTTTCCATCAATCCTTGCTCCGGGTCATTCAATACAATCGTCTGATTATTACTACGCCAAAACGTCTGCAGCTTATCCCACACCCGAGGCAACGGCTCATTGACGATAATTAGTCGTTCTTGACCTGCTCGTGCCAGATTGACTTTATCGTTGCCCGCCTCGGCTAAGAAAAAATCGGGCCGAGGAATCTCAAAATCTTTATCCGATGTCGTCGCTGCAATTCCTATATCAGGAACAATCAGCAGATCCTTGACCTTGTCAGAATCAAGATGGGAGGGAATAACCAGCGCCTTAGCGACCTCGGAACCCTCATAGTCTTGGGCCCGGTCACGTAAAACCGCATCCTCACCGCCGATAAAACGATTATCGGTCAGTGCACTACAACTACTCAGCAGTAACACTGAGGCAATGATTAGCAAGCTATTTATCGGCATCAGGAG
>CAXBEA010000133.1:0-8322 GCA_963974645.1 uncultured Neptunomonas sp.
CCACTCCTTCGGCACCCTGAGCCATTACTACGGCCGCGAAGCGGGTCTGGAGCTACGCGAGGACGTGGATACCGTATTGGAGCCGGGCATGGTGGTGTCGATTGAGCCGATGTTGATGCTACCCGAAGGCAAGGCGGGTGCCGGCGGTTACCGCGAGCACGACATCCTGGTGGTGGGCGAGAGCGGTGCTGAAAATATCACCAAATTCCCCTTCGGCCCCGAGCACAACATCATCAAGGGTTAAAGGTGTTTAGCCGTTGATTCTGTTGAGGAGGTACATCCCAGCGAATACGTTGAGAATAAAATGAATGCGCCGCCAGGTATCCAGTGAATCACTGGCAGGGTGTTTGGCGGCAGCTCCATTCGATGAATCAATCTGTAGAAGTTTGCTTATCGCACCATGATTATTTGCACTCAAAAAAATAAAAAAAAAGCTGGTGAGACCAGCACCAAGAGGTACCAACAATGGTTATTCAGAGTGGTCCTATTAAGGGCATAAACCCCTATATCGTCTTTATTTCGATTGCCGTGACCGCGGCATTCACCCTCTATACGCTGATGTGGCCGGAGCAGTCGGCCGGTATTATTGATCAGACCCGCACCTTCATTACCCTTTCGTTGAACTCCTGGTACGTCGGTCTGGCGGCGTTTTTTATGGCATTCTGCGCCTGGTTGGCCTTCAGCCGTCATGGCAACCTCCGCTTGGGGGATGATCATGAACGCCCCGAATTTAGTTACTTTGCCTGGTTCGCCATGCTCTATGCAGCGGGTCAGGGGATCGGAATCATCTTTTGGTCGATCGCGGAACCCATGTTCCACTTCTCCGGCGGCACACCTTTTAGTGATGCGGTCGGGAACGAAGCCGCCGCTGAAATGGCGATGCAAGTTGCCTTCTTCCACTGAGGCCTGAATGCCTGGGCCATCTATTGCGTGGTTGGCGTATCGCTCGCTTTTGTTGCCTACCGACTGAAGAAACCTCTGAGTATTCGCTATACCCTTTATCCGTTGCTCGGCGATAAGGTCAACGGCTGGATGGGCGTTAGCGTTGACGTGATAGCGGTCTTTGCCACGCTGTTCGGAATCGCGACCTCCCTCGGTCTGGGGGTACAGCAGATCAACGCCGGTTTGAACGCCATCTGGGATATCCCTCAGAACCTTAAGGTCCAATTGGTTCTCATTGTGGTTATCACTGCCTGCGCACTGGTCTCGGTGCTGACCGGTCTGAAACGGGGCATCAAGTATCTGTCGATCACCAATATGTGGCTGACGTTCATTTTGTTGGCGTTTTTCCTGGTGCTGGGGCCAACGGTTTATATCGTCAAATTGCTGGTCAGCTCAACCATGGACTATCTGGTCAATTTGGTCCCGATGAACACCTATATCGAACCCCAAACTCAGTCTTGGGGTGACAGTGATGCGTCCTGGAAGAGCATGTGGCAAGGCTGGTGGACGGTGTTCTATTGGGGCTGGTGGATGTCTTGGGCTCCCTTCGTGGGTGTCTTTATCGCCCGTGTTTCTCGTGGCCGTACTATCCGTGAGTTCATAGTCGGCGTAGTCGGTGTTTCATCGTTGCTATCCTTTGTGTGGCTGGCCGCTTATGGTGGCACGGCCCTTGATCTCGACCTGACCGGGGCCGGTGGAATCGCCGATACGGTCAAGGCGAATGTAGCCGACGCCCTGTATGCGACCATCGCCGGGATGGATGTGGGGACTATCGGTTATCTAGCAACGATCGCCGGAACCCTGTTGGTGTGCACCTATTTTATCACCTCGTCAGACTCAGGAACGCTGGTGCTGACGACGATAATGAGTGAAGGCAACCCGCACCCACTGAACCGTCACCGGATCTGTTGGGGTGTCATCCAGGGCCTAGTAGCTGCCGTGCTACTGATGGCCGGAGGTAATGCCGCGCTTAGCACGCTGCAGACGGCGTCGATAACCGCTGCGCTGCCGTTTTCTCTGCTGATGGTGCTGATGTGCTTCTCTTTGGCCAAGGCCGTGAGAGAGGAGTCTAGGCTGGTAGTGGCGTCAGTGCGTTTGAAAGGACTGGAGGTATAAAGATGACAAAGCTAGCAGATCTTGATTGGAAGACCTATGAAAGTCGTGTGCGCGATGGCGATGCAGTGATTCTGCTTCCCATCGGCGCCATCGAGCAGCACGGGCCGCATATGTCGATGAACCCGGATGTATTGATCCCAGAAGCTATTGCGGAAGGGGTATCGCAACGTTTGCCCAATGCCTTGGTAGCTCACCCTATCGCTTATGGCTATAAGTCTCAGGTGAAATCCGGCGGAGGGAACTTCTTTCCGGGGACGACCTGTATCAACGGCAAGACGCTGATTGATACCATCAGGGACGTCGTGGTGGCTTATGCTCGGCACGGCAACCGCAAATTTGTGTTGGTTAATGGCCACTACGAAAACTCCATGTTTATCGTCGAGGGTATCGACTTGGCGTTGGAGCATCTTCGTCATGAAGGCATTAATGTGCAGGTGGTGGTGCTTTCCTACTGGGACTTTGTCACCCAGGTAACCATCGAGGAGGTGTTTCCCGACGGTTTTACCGGTTGGGATGTGGAGCATGGCGGCGTCCTGGAAACCTCACTGATGCTGCACCTGCATCCCGAGCTAGTGAATATGGACAAGGTAATGGACCATGAACCGGCGACCTTTCCGCCTTATGATGTGTTTCCATCGGACCCTTCCTGGGTGCCCGAAAGTGGCACGCTTTCATCGGCAAAGAAAGCAACGGCCGAGCATGGCAAGTTGCTCATGAGTGTCTGTGTCGAGGGTATTGCAGATAGCATCCGTGAGCGCTTCAGCGGCACCGAGTAGCTGATTGTGCCCAGTAGCTACCCGTCTTTGGTGGCGGGTAGCTACTCCTATCGTTCCTTGGTAATTAATCCAAGGTAAACCTCCGGCTCTGTGACTCGCATAGGTTTGACCGTTGCTACGGTCAATGTACCTTCAAATAACTTCTTCAGCCCTGAGGTTCCTGTTGTCAGGTCATCTTCTCAGGGCGTTTGTCGTTATCTTAATCCTCATGTTGAGCCTGTTTCTGCATCAGCTTGATGCCATGGCTGCGGCTAGCCAAGGGCTGGCTGCTGGTTTTAGCGTTGTGGGGGAGGGATGGTAAGGTAGCGTCCAGCCTCGTTTTTTTTTGGATAGGAATTCACCTTATGGGCGCACTGTCGATACTCTGCTTTGCTTACGGCATCAGCCTGTTTTACCGGGGGATGATTTCGGTGATAGCGCCGGAGCTCTCGATCGACCTGGGGTTGGATGAGAGCAGCCTGGGGTTGTTGTCATCAACGTTTTTTATCAGCTTCGCTGTTGCACAGGTGCCTTGTGGTCTGGCGCTGGATCGCCTGGGGGGGCGAGTGACGGTTGGCCTGTTTATGTGGTTCTCGGTACTCGGCACCGTGCTATTCGCTATGGCCGAGGGTGAGGTCTTGGCTGTCGTGGGCCAGGCGTTCATTGGAATCGGTTGTGCGCCAATATTTACCGGCTCGATGTTGTATATCGGTCGTCGATACCGCCCGGAACAGTTCGCCTACATCACCGCGATGGTGATTGCCGTCGGCAGCGTGGGTGATCTGTTGGGAACAACACCGCTGGCGCTGTTGGCACAATGGCTGGGGTGGCGAAATGCACTGCTGGTGCCGATGGTACTGACGTCGATGGCGGCATGCTGTTGTCTGTTTTGGCTGCCCAGAGATCATAACGGCGGAGAGAAACAGCCATTGGCTGTGATGCTGCGTGGTATGGGGCGTGTTATCAGCGTACGCGGGCTCTGGCCCATCATGCCGATGTTCCTGGCCAGCTATGCGGTGCTGATGGCCATCCGAGGGCTTTGGAGTGGACCCTATCTGGCTGACGTCTTTGATCTGAATACCGCCGACCGGGGTGTTATCTTGCTGGCGATGTCGGTGGCAATGGCGTTGGGTACCTTTATGCTCGGCTACCTGGATCGGTTGTTGAAAAGAACCCAAAGGTTAGTGATCGCGAGTTCCGTCGCAACAGTGATTCCGCTGCTGCTGCTGGCTGTTTATCCCGGGGAGGGTTCGCGCTTTGCCATGGGGGCCTTTATTGCCGTGGGCCTGTTCGGTTTCAGCTACCCGTTATTGATGTCGCACTGTAGGACCTTTCTGGCCCCTGCATATCAGGGGCGGGGTATGGCAATTTTGACGGCGCTGAGCTTTATCGGGGTTGCCCTGGTGCAGAGTGTTAGCGGTTGGATGATCGAAAGCGCTGCGACTATGGGGCTGGCGCCGATCGAGCAGTACCGACTGCTGTTTATTCTTTTGGCGACGTTGCTGGCGTTGGCTACGCTGATCTACGCGTTTAGTCAGCCCGAGGGGCGTGCCGATCAGCCTGCTCTGAGTGGTCGGATAGCGTCGGACGGCTGATGCATACTGGATGCAGCGCCTTTGTTACCCCATCGGCATCGCTTTAAGCAGCCCGCTATGCCCTGGGGCCCGCGGCGAGGGAGTCGAAACGTAGAGCGGCCCCTCGGGTGTGTTGTAATCCGCGTCGCAGATAATCCAGCAGCAGCTCTGCAGCGGGAGTGAGGCTGGCGTGATCATAATGAAAGCCGATGGTCACCTTTCCCAGCGCAGGCAGCCGCTGGTGAATATCGTTGGTGGTCAAAATACTGGGTGCAGTATTAATGGCCAGTGCGCTAACCCCCAGTCCAGCTTCGATCGCCGCCTGTATTCCTAGCAAGCTGGAGGTGGAGTAGAGCACCCGCCAGGGAATATTGGCCTTGTTCAGCGCGGTAGTGATGTGTTGGCGATAGATGCAGCCTTTCGGATAAAGCACGAGTGGAATGGGTTGGTCGGGCTTGAAGCTAAACCCTGGGCCGCTGATCCAGGCGAGAGGTTCGGCGATAAAGTCATTTTCTTTGAAGTTGTGCTTCTGATATTCGTCCATCAGCATCACCAAGTCGTAGCAGCCCTTCTTAAAATCCTGGCGCAGATTGACACTGAGATCGCTCTGCACATCCAAGGTGACATCAGGGTAAACCTGGGAAAACTTCGATAGCGTCATCGGTAGAAAGGACACTTCAAAATCGTTGGGAATCCCTAGCGTCACCGATCCACTGACCGACGGCACCGTTAAACGTGAGATAGCAGTATCGTTGAGTTCAAGAATTTGGCGGGCGTAGTTGTAGAGCATCTGGCCCTCTTCCGTCAGTGCCATACCACCGGCGCGGTTTAACAGCTGCGCCTCTACCATCCCTTCCAACCGTTTAATCTGCAGGCTGATCGCCGGTTGCGAGCGGCCTAGGGTTTCACCGGCCTGAGTGAAGCCCCCAAGATCCTTGATGGCTACAAAGGTGCGCAGCAGATCCATTGGCAGGTTTTTCATGGGGGGCTCCGGCTTAGGGGTATTCAGGTATAGAGTAAATCATTAGCAGGGTAAATCAATTAGGCAGATGTATTGCAGATTCAAATGCTAAGCAATGAGCATTAACCTGGTTTGCTCGGCACGACGCCTGGCCCGTTCGGATACTGCACCCTGATAAAGAAAGAGGTGTCCGTGATGGGCTGGAAACCGATCGCTGTGCTTTGGTTTACCCTGTTTTTTGTCGCCGCTGGCTCGGCGGCCGAGCCTTCAGCTATGGGTCGCGGATAGACGCGGTACTGCAGCAGGGCAATTTCTCTGCGGTCACCACCGTCAATGACTATTCTGGACCTTCGCGCAGCTGGCCCTGAGCCGGGTCGAGGTCATCATCAGTGACGAAGGTGCGGCTGAATGCTACAAAGCTCGTCACGCCAGAGCGACCTTCACTTCACTTCACTTCATGACTTCTGCTTCTGTGCAAGACTCTGACTTGAGCACCCGCTTTGGTCAGGAGCGTGCCCATATCTGGGATTTTCTCAATTACGTTTGATAAACCCAATCTCATATCCAAATGGCTTGGCTATTTTCTTCAACGTATCCAAAGTCGGATTTCCCTTATCGTTCTCTATAGCCATCAGAATCCTGGGAGTTATACCCAACACCTGCTTAGCGTAGTCTTTTTGAGTCATGCCCACGATCTTGCGCATTTGGCGAGTTGCTTGCCCGAGAGTCAGTTCGCCGGCATCTAGCGCCCGGTTAAGTTCCTTCTTGAGTTCAGTTGAGTTCTGAGGAGGTTTCATCAGTTAGTCCTACAATGACAATAATTGCTTGGCATGCGCTTCGAATGACATCTTCCGAAACTCGATGATGTCCTCGTCAACACCTGCCTCGCGCATGAATCCATCCAAATCCCTGATCTTCTTCCCAAATTCTCGCAAGGCACTCCGTATTACCTCAACATCCAGGCTGTCCGGCAGTACATCCACAACCTTTTCCCATTGGGGGGTACCTGCCACTTCCGCGTCTCCCTGCCATCGGCACACTCTGGCGATTCCCTCGGGATCCAGGTACATGGGTGCAAAATCAAACAGAGGCGTCAGCGTCACTTCCCCGCTTTGATGGCGGAACACCGCCGTGTTGCGTGCATGGTTGTCCTTGTTTCCCATCGCCACGTTAACAACATCCCTCTTCACAAACTCCAAAACTTCACGAGTGGGATCGGTCGAGAACTTCGCCAACGCCTCGCAGAGTTCCTCTTGGGGAATGGCTACACCGTAGTCGCTCATTCCTGCCAAGGAGCACAGGCTCTCCATTGCCAGGCGCTTCATCGGCTTGCCTGCCTTACGGTCAAAGCGTGGAATAAACAAGGTGTCGTTATCCCAGATCAACTCATCAAAGACCTTTAGGCCAAGCTTTTTGGCCACTTTCATGTAGGCGGCCTCATTCTTCAGAACCTGTCTGTCCGCCGCAGTCTTTTTTCCGCGGGCAAACTTGACCAGCCAGCAGGATGCCACCAAGTCGTCGGGCAAAGCGCCTTCGGCATGGAACCGCCCCTCGGCATCCTTGACCAGCATGAACTTGGGAGCGGCTCCCTGCACGTCGGAGGCCCCCGACGTGTAGGCTCCATTCTGAAACGCATACTCGATGAAATGCTCCTGACGCGACACGACAGTTTTCATCTCGAATCCCGGATGATCCTGCAGGGATACGATCTTTCCATCCTGATTGGGCACTAGGATCTGCGGGTCCCGCGCCACATGGGCCTCATGGATGCGAATATTTCCGGGAGGGAAGGCCGCACCTTTCAGCAACAGGGGCCAGTCCGCCTCCGAGCCGTCACTCAACTCCAATCGTTTAAGCCAATGATCGCGGCCGTACCCGCTCGGTAACACGTCTAACATGAACGAGGGCCAAGTGGTACTTTCGTGCAACTCGAAGCTTACCGGCAGGTTGCAACTCAATCCGGCTGCCAATCGCTCGGGGTCATGCAAATGTGAGACGGCGAAATCGACGATATATTCGAGTTCACTCTCTCCCTTGTACCCCTGCTCCGGCTTTCGAGAGGAAAGTGTCGCAGCTATCAGCCATTTCCCCTTGTAATAGACTTCGATGGTTGCAACTTGGCCTGTCATCTCATCTCCAAAAATCACTATAGTGGTACTATTTCTCTGCAAACGAACCAAAAGACACCACTGAAGTGATCTTTTAGTCTACCCCCTTCAAGCACCGGCATCATTTGCTCAAGCAACCGATACCTTGGATCACTATAGTGGTATGAAATAATTCTGGCCAAATAACAATTAGCCACTATAGTGGTAACAAATATAGCCTATCAAATATTTATATACCACTATAGTGATCCTAGTCATACTTCCCCCGGACAACATGACCTATCGACCATCAGGTTGTTGAAAAAGGCATCCTGCCTTGTTCAAAATACGCAAAGGATAAAATGTGATTTTTACTTTGCTTCCAAATTCAGGTGCTTAGCCTTTAAGAATTTGCCGATATGTCCCTATATCGGTAGCAGGCCGTATAAAACTGTGCTTTCAACAGCCGGCTAAGGATCCTGTTCGGCTTTCGTTCAGACGCTCCAGTAGAAAATTTATTGGACCACTGATTATTGATTTCCAGCCAGAGTGGCTCATTCCTCCTCGCAGTAACAATCACCGCTTTCGTATCTGCCTGATCGGCATCGTTTAACGAGTTGCTTAACGAGGTCGTCGATATTAATTGCCTAGCGCCGGCTCGCTGCGGCTGGGGTGAAACGCTGCAAATGTTAGCCATACGGATAGTTGCTTCATTTGCAATGCAAATACAGGCATTTTAATTATTGGTTTCTATTATGTCATGACGGGTATTAGGATTGATTGCAGCTGATCAGAGAATGCAGGCGTAACGCACATAAACGCTTTCAGCGCTTTGACCGTTTCCCGCCAGGGATGAGCTGAGTTTAAAAATAGCCTTGTATAAATAT
>CAXBEA010000134.1:0-8291 GCA_963974645.1 uncultured Neptunomonas sp.
CGGGTGCTACCCGCGTCGGGTTGAAACCCGACCTACAGGGAGGTGGTTGTGGGTCGGAATTTATTCCGACGGGTGCTATCTGCGTCGGGTTGAAGCCCGACCTACAGAGAGGTGGTTGTGGGTGGTGCTACTCGCGTCGGGTTGAAACCCAACCTGCAGGGAGGTGGGGCCTGTCTTAACTGCAGGAGCAATTTCAGACCAACCCACAACTAGGCGGCAGCATCATGGCTGGGTTTTGTGGGTAATCAGGTCCCTAGTTGAAACAGCGATCAGATTATTGCAGATGCCCCCATGGCTCCATTCTGCCCAATCTGGTCTGTCTGCTAGGCGATGGGGCAGACAGATGGATGAAGCCCGATTAGTGCATAAACGCACCGCATCGCTCTATCTGTATTATCCAGCTGGAAGGGCTTCGTCGAGCAGTACCAAAGAGGTGCGGGTAGATACTGCACGTAACGCGATTTTATGGATCATCTGGTCAACAGTCGTACAGCAGTCCTCAAGAATTGAGACCCGATACTTTTCAGCCGACTTCGAGATAGCGGTATGGGTGACGCAGTTCTGGGTCATCATTCCGCAGATCAGCAGCGTCTCCACCCCCAACTCCGATAAGATCGTCTCCAGACTAGTATCATGAAAGCTGTCGGCAAAGGCTTTGACAATGATCGGTGCACCGGGAGCTAGGGCCCGGATGCGCGGGTGAATAGTTACGCCTTCAGTTCCTTCGTTGAAGAAGGGAGCGATGCCCATCTTAGCGTCAGCAACGTGCTGAATTAGAACCACGGTCTCGCCTGCCTGCTGGGCTCTATTGATGGCAACCTCGATGTTGTTGAGAGTGGTTTCAGCATTCCACAACGGGAATTTACCGCCGGGAAAGTAGTCATTCTGCAGGTCGATAACAAGCAGGGCGCGTTTCGCTGGCTGGGACATGGTGATCTCCTCTAATGAATTCGATGCAGTGATTGTCCGCCGCATGGGTTTGCTAAGTAAGTGGCCCAGATGACAAATAGCGACTATATTGGGCCATTCGTGGATTAATGAGTGCTGACTGATGTCGAACCCTACGTGGGTATCCGTAATCGCCTTTGACCGTATAAGTCCCTTTCATCTGTCTGTTCCTTGCCTGGTGTTCGGGGAGGGGCTGACAGCCCCCGGTGCCTTTGAAGTCAAAGTCTGTTCGGCCGAGGGCAGCAGATTACAGACCACCGCAGGCTACGAACTGGTGGTCGAACAGGGTCTGGAGGCGATGGAACAGGCCAATATCCTGATCGTACCCAGCTGGCGAGACCCGGATGAACGTCCTCCCCAGCTGTTGCTGGACGCTTTGGTGGCCGCTCACCGGCGAGGTGCGCAGGTAGTCGGGCTCTGCTTAGGGGCCTACGTACTGGCCGAAGCCGGCCTGCTGGATGGCCGGCAAGCCACGACCCACTGGGGCTACAGCGAACATTTCTGCCGTCGTTATCCTAGGGTGGAGTTGAAGCCGGATGTGCTCTATATCGATGAAGGGCAAATCATCACCTCTGCGGGAACAGCCGCTGGGATCGACTGTTGTCTGCATATGCTGCGTGAAAGGGTAGGGGCTGAACAGGCTAACCATGCAGCCAGACGGCTGGTAGTCCCGCCCCATCGACAGGGTGGGCAGGCCCAGTTTATCGACCAGCCGCTGCCTGTTGCGGTGAGCGATTCCAACCTCAGCGAATTAATCGACTGGGTCCGTGCCAACCTTCAGCGTGTACACAATCTGGACAGCCTGGCACAACGCGCCCATATGAGCCGGCGCACCTTTACCCGGCATTTTCGTCAGCTTACAGGGACCACTGTAGGGAAATGGCTGCTCAATGAACGTTTGTCTCTGTGCCTGCGGTTGCTAGAAACTACCGACCACTCTATCGAGAGAGTCGCCGAGCACGCAGGTTTCGGCTCGGTGATCGCCATGCGTCAGCAGTTTCGCCAATCATTCGGATTGACCCCCAAGGCTTGGCGGAAATCGTTTAAGGGCGCATAGCGGGCAGTACACAGCAGCCGTTAGCCGAGCAGGAACCCGAATTTACCATAGCCAGCCAGCGGTTTAGGGTGTTTGAAACCCTAGAGACGCTGTTATCACGGCTGGATCATGCAAGTCAGTCAGGATCTGCCTTAAGGGTTGATCCACCCGCTGCACTGCGCAGCCAGCTCAAGCTTGACCATCGCCGCTTCACAGATCACTTCCTGTCGATAAAAAGAGATGACATGCCTGGAAGGCAAGGGGTGTTGGTGTCGGATCCCCTATCCCTACGCTAACCCGCATACGATCAGTGCCAATGACCTGCGCTGGCTTTCGAGATTGATCATCCGTTGAGCTTGCTCTGCAAGGGCTTACACGCGACTAGGCCCTGGCGATGCTTAGAGAGCTCACCCAGCAATCACCGCCAGATTATCGCGCCCTAACCCGCATGGCCTGGCTGTATGAAACCGGCATCGCTGTTGATCGGGATATCGACCGGGCTGGCCGGCTGTTTGCCTGTGCAGCAGAGGCGGGTGTCGCAGAGGCCCAATATGCGATCCAGTATCTCCTCTGAATATTTACTACCAAGGAACTAGTTGTTGCGCGCCAAAGTACCATGTTGTGTCAGGGTGTCGATTTGTACCATGAAATGGAAATCTGAGTTGCGCTGATAAACAGTGGCGACAAGGTCGCATGGAGTGGTTCTGCGGTGATCCTTTGAATGATCGGTGAATGATCGATGAAGGGCTTAAACAGAACTGACAACGCTACCCACTACAACAAAAAAGGTACCGATATGATCTACGCAAATCCAGGCTCAGAAGGAGCCGTCGTCTCTTTTAAAAAGCGCTATGGCAACTACATTGGCGGTGAGTTTGTTGCTCCGGTGAATGGCCGTTATTTTGAAAATACGACACCCGTTACCGGTGAGTTGATCGCTGAAGTTCCACTTTCCTGTGCGGCGGACGTGGAAAAAGCGCTGGATGCTGCGCATGCCGCTAAAGATGCCTGGGGCAAGACCTCGGTGACCGAGCGCTCCAATATACTGCTTAAAATTGCCGACCGTATCGATGCCAATCTTGAAAAGCTGGCCGTGGCAGAAAGCTGGGATAACGGTAAGTCAGTCCGTGAAACGCTGGCTGCTGACGTGCCGTTAGCAGCCGACCACTTCCGTTATTACGCCGGTTGTATCCGTGCCCAGGAAGGCACCGTTGCTGAAATTGACGAGCATACCGCGGCCTATCATTTTCATGAGCCGCTAGGTGTTGTGGCTCAGATTATCCCTTGGAACTTCCCGCTGCTGATGGCCGCTTGGAAGCTGGCACCTGCGCTGGTTGCCGGCAACTGTGTGATTCTCAAGCCTGCCGAACAGACGCCGATGTCGATCATGATACTGATGGAGATCATCGGTGATTTGCTGCCAGCAGGTGTGCTGAATATTATCCAGGGTTACGGTGAGGAAGCGGGTCAGGCGCTGGCGACCAGCCCTCGGATCGCCAAGATAGCCTTTACCGGATCGACCCCGGTCGGTAGCCATATCCTCAAGTGCGCCGCAGAGAATATTATCCCCTCTACGGTCGAACTGGGTGGCAAGTCGCCTAACATCTTCTTTGAAGATGTGCTCGACCAGGAAGAGGATTACATCAGCAAGTGTGTCGAAGGCGCGGTGCTGGCCTTCTTTAACCAGGGCGAAGTCTGCACCTGCCCGTCGCGCCTGCTGGTTCAAGAGTCTATTTATGAGAAGTTTATTGGCCTAGTGGTCGAGCGTATCGCCAAGATCAAGCGTGGCAATCCGCTGGATACCGAGACCATGGTGGGTGCCCAGGCATCACAAGAGCAGTTTGAGCGGATCATGGGTTACCTGGAAATCGGTAAGCAGGAAGGCGCTGAGGTCATTGTCGGCGGCAGTGCAGCACAGATCGGCGCCGAGTTTGGCGGTGGTTTTTATGTCGAGCCGACCATCCTCAAGGGTGATAACTCGATGCGGGTGTTTCAGGAAGAGATCTTTGGTCCTGTGATCAGCGTTACCACCTTCAAAGATGAAGCCGAAGCACTGGCGATCGCCAACGATACCGAGTTTGGTCTGGGTGCAGGTCTCTGGACCCGCGATATGAACCGCGCCTACCGTATGGGTCGTGCGATCCAGGCTGGCCGCGTATGGACCAACTGCTACCACGCCTATCCTGCACACTCCGCCTTCGGTGGTTACAAGAAGTCAGGTATTGGCCGTGAAACCCACAAGATGATGCTCGACCATTACCAGCAGACCAAGAACCTGTTGGTCAGCTACAGCACCAGCCCGCTCGGCTTCTTCTAAGCCTAACCTGAGCAGCACTGCCGCTGGTGGTGCGGCTTCAGACAAAAGTTCTCCAATCCGTTAGTGGGTTTTTGCCACACCCCGGTTCTCAACAAGAGCCGGGGTTTTTTATGTACAGGAAGTACGGTATGCCGCGGGCGCATGGATGCGCAGGAGCGGCGATGTACAGGAAGTACGTGCCGAAAAACTGCTCCTGCACTCTTGTTTAATAAAAGGCAGCCACTTCCGCCATCCCTGGCGGTCGTATGCCGCGGGCGCCTGGGCCGTTGTTTGTGCGTGCCGGGTTCGTGACTTAACCGACCAGAGGGAAACATAAACTGCCAGCCAAGCGTCTTGCTCGCCTTAGGGTATTTTCGCTCTAGTTTAGAACGCCGAAATGCACTCACATCACCAAGAGGCTGCTCAAGAAAGCGATTATAGAGATAGGCAAGCGCATTTAAGCCAGTGCTTGGGTGCTGGGCGTCACCTCCCGGGTAACGGCCAAGTGGGTCAAGTATGACACCACCGCATCATGCCCCAATAAGGACGGATGCTGCCGATCATGAAACCTAATAAAGCCCTTGACCCAGAAACGATAGGCTTTTATCGTTCTTGGACTGTAATGCCGCACGGTCATATGCTCGCACAAGGATTGTAAAAACGGAGATGATGACATGGATGGCCCCTCCCTGGAGCGGTTCTAAAGACGCTATCCTTAGCGCATTCCTCATTATTGTGAATTTTTCACGTTTTCCTCCTCTTGCTGCAAAAAAACAAATAAATAGCTATTTTTTAGCAAGTTATAGATCGGTAAAAATAAAAGATTTCATTACTATGGAATCACGATAATAATTGTTATGAGGCCAGCGGCCTCATAAACAGGCTGTTAGAATCACAGGAGAGTTTAGCTAATGGATATAAATGTTGATGAGAAACTCTCAGGCGATGAACTCCTTTGGCGTTACATGGATTTGGCTAAATTTGTATCCCTTTTAGATACTAAATCAATTTGGCTGGCACGGTCTGATACATTTAGGGATAGGCGTGAAGGACATTTTCCTGATGAAATGAGGAAGCGTATTGAGCAAGCTTATAAAGGCTTTGATGATGCTCCTTCACCGGTAAAGGATGCCGAAGATTTTCAAGATTACCTAGTCAAAAATACTTTTATAAGTTGCTGGCACAAGAATTTTGATGAAAACATGGTAATGTGGGAGATCTATGGAAAGGATAACAATGCGGTAGCAGTACAGACCACAGTTGATTCTCTCAAGAATAATACAGATACCAGTGGGTTAGTCGGACACTCGCTAATTCTACAAGATGTAATTTATGAAAATTCAGAGGATGAGCAGGGAAACCTATTATATGAGCAGTGTTTTTTCAGGAAGCGTAAGCACTTTTCCTTCGAGAAGGAAGTAAGATTAAGCTTGGATACATATAATCGTTCTGCTCCGACTAAAGGTAATCAGGTTGGTTATAGTGTTCCTATCAATTCAGATGCGGTCATAAATAAAATATTCGTTCACCCTGATAGTTCTGGTTGGTATATCAAAGCTGTGGAATCGATTGCTAAAAAATATTGTATTAGTGCACCTGTTGAGAAGGGGAAATGTGGAAATACGTGATTCTAATCGGGTAGCCGAGGGTATTTAACCCTCAGCCCCCACAACACCCTGCATGCGGGTCCGCACAGGGCGTTTCACTTAGAATAGTGAAGCCTGATCCATCCATCACGCAGTGCCACTAACCCTTGAGATTTCAGGTAGACGTTATTTAACGCCTGCTGTATCCCCGGTGTTTTGGAACTACGCATTGGGCCTTTGCTGGTGATGCCACACGCGACCGCTGCCTGTACATGCACGCCGAGTCGCATCAGATTCCTAACTTTGGTGCGCGGCTTTCGCCACTGTCGCCAGTAGGCCATTCTCACCCTGCGCCTGATCCAATGATCCAGATCGACGCAGAGTTGGTAGCAGTTGGCGATACCAAAGTAATTGATCCAGCCCCGTAAATACTGGCTGAGCTTGAAGAGCTGATAGCGCATCGACACGCCCCAGTTACGGTTCGTTAAGCGCCGAACCTGCTGCTTAAACTTCAGCAGCGTTGTCGGGTGCCAATGAATGCGTCCTTTCCGGAACGTAAATCCCAGAAATTTGCTTTCGGTGGTTTTAACGACGCGACTCTTGGTCGTGTTAACGACCAGTTTTAAGCGGTCTTGCAGATAGTTGCTGATACTGCGCAGCACGCGTTCACCGGCACGCTGACTCTTCACCAGGATCGTGAAGTCATCCGCGTATCGAGCAAAACGGTGGCCGCGCTTCTCAAGCTCTTTGTCCAGAGGGTCGAGCATGATGTTAGCCAGCAAAGGCGATAACGGACCGCCTTGTGGAACACCTTCGTGACTCTCGCTATAGAACTGGTTGTCGAACTCTCTATTTATAAGAACGCCAGCTCGCAAGTAGAAGGTGATCAGCCTGAGGAGACGCTTATCCTTTACCTTGCGGCCAAGGCGCGCCATCAGCAGGTCATGATTAACCCGGTGACCGCCATGGATGGCGGGAATGTCGATATTGCAGGGAGCGAATATCGACCAAAGAACTTCGACAGATCAACATCCACGGCGATACGCCGTCCTTCCTTGATGATGCCTTGCACCTGCTTAACCGCTTGCTGCCCATTGCGACCCGGTCTAAATCCGAAGCTGTGCTTCGAAAAGCTGGGGTCGAAGAGGGGCGTGAGTACCTGGGCAATGGCTTGCTGGATCACCCGGTCGGTGATGGTTGCTTCTTGTAATAAAATCAGCCCAGTTAGCGTTTACCGCCATCCGGTTTATCAATCTCAACCCGTCGGACCGGTGATGGCCTATACAGACCTGTTTCCAGGTTTGTCGTCACCGTTTTCCAATGGCCGGATTTTGCCCAAGCGGGGAACTTGTGGATGGTCATGCCATCAACGCCAGCAGCCCCCTTATTGGCTCGAACACGCTTCCATGCGGCCTGCAGGTTGTCACGCTGCAATACCTGTTCGAATAGATCGTGGCTAAAGGCTGGCTTCGAATCAATACGCTGAGTCACGTCATCACCGGACGGTGTTCCCCTTTTGTTTTCAAGAGCGCAAGTCTGACAAGGCTCCTCCTTTGTTCTAAATGTTCAGGCCTTCACCACCACGGATGGTGGGCATGCAGATATTGCAGGAGCATTTATCTGCCACCCTGTCCCAGCCATTACGCTGGGCATTTGGCTACTATGCCGTCTGCTGAGCAAATGGCAGGAGCCATTTACAACAGCTTTAGCTGGCCCGTAGGGTGAACGCCAGGGATGGCGTGAATACTTCTGCTTAATCACCCGACGAGTTACCCCGTAAGGCGCTATCGGTGGTCATCGGTTCGCTCGTGCCGGTTGATGACACCGACACGCCAGGCCTGTTGCTCTCGATCTTTAAGATCAGCAGTAGCCAGACGGGTGAATTACCGATCGCGTGTTAAGCAGATCTCCCCACCTCTTTATCTGAAGGGAAGAACATGAACCTTCGCTGCACAAAGCTTCCGCGTCCTGCTCACGCCCCTTACCTACATATCCCTGTAGGCAACCGCCACATTTGCTTTGCTCCTGAACCAGTGGACTTCGTCTTCTTGTGCAGACTCGTCCCAGAGCTAAGCCTCGTATGCGCCAACACGTTGGCTTCCCTTCGGGCCAGCTAAAGCTGTTCACCTGCGCTGCGCTTGTTGTCTGTTCGTCGGCTCGCAGTTTTGCGCTCGGGGTTACCGCGCCCTTCGGTTGCTCTCGCCTTCGGTTCATGGTCTCCGCTTTGCTCCGGCTCCTTCAGGCAGACCCTCGCGGGACCGCCCTTGCCTTCGGCTAGTAGTTGTCGTTCAATGGGACAAAGCGAATGGAATCAACCGCTCACAGGGAACAGTATGATCATCACCGCTATCCATCGACGTTGGTTCTCCTACAGGGGACTTTCACCCCATAAGTTCATGCCCATGCCGGGCGTACACAAGTCAAT
>CAXBEA010000135.1:0-8273 GCA_963974645.1 uncultured Neptunomonas sp.
GTGCAAAAATAATCGATTGGGCTTGTTGGTTCATCAGCAGGTCGTCTTTTGCTCAACGGCATACTCTTCGATCCAGAACAGCGTGGCACCTATTACCGCGGCAGGCATGATCAATAGATTCAGTAAGGGCACCAGCATCGCTAGCGAGACCAGTCCGCCAAACCCCAGTGCACTCAGGCGTTGCTGTTTAAGCAGTTTCTTCATCTGGCTGAATTTGATTCGGTTATTGTCCATCGGATAGTCGCAGAACTGGATTGCCATCATCCAGGCGCCGAATAGAAACCACAGCAATGGGCCGACCAACGGTACAAAAGAGAGCAGTAGCAGGACAATCAAACGGGGTAGGTAATAGCCCCATTTAGCCACTTCCCGGAGCAGGGCACTGGGGATCGACGCGAGTAGACCTTTCCAGCCGTCGTCGTTCGGTATGACGCCGCACTGGCGTTGCTCTACCCGTTCTGAAAGCAGGCCGTTAAAGGGAGCGGCAATAAAATTGGCGAAAATGGCAAAGCTGAAGTAGACCCCGATCATCACCAAGAAAGCGAATAGCGGCCAGAGCAGCCAGTTGATAAAGCCTAACCAGTCAGGAATGAATCCCAGCCAGTAGTCTATCCAGCCGGAAAAATACTGGCTGAGCAGGTAAATCGCGAGCGAAAACAGCAGGGTGTTGATCAGCAAAGGGATGATGATAAACGGCCGCAGATCGGGCTCTGCGAGCAGTTTGATGCCACGAAGCAGGTACTGCGATCCGCGAAGGGGGTTTCCGGCCATAGGGCTCTCCGATTGTAGAGCCCGGTATGCCCTGATCAGTCAGGGCGGCAGCAGCTCGTTAGGCGACTATCCAGGAGTTGCCAAAACGCAGCATGATACCCATGAACATGATGATGAGGCCAATCCTATTGATGATAAATTCACGATGATTAAGCGCCATCTCAGCTTGCCAGAAGCAGAGTACCGCCTTGTAGTGGCTGGTGCGTTTCAGATACAAATATATAGAGCCAGCTAGGACTGCAAATCCGATTGATAACAGGGCTGTTTCCAGAATTTCTAGAATCATGAGCAATTCTCCGGCGGGGGGTTATTATTGTTAGACGCGTAATGCCAGTGATATTACCCAAAACGCGGCTTCGATGACATGGGACGATGGGCGAATGCATCGCTATGGATCCATAGCGATGTCCAGGGTCGCTGCATGAAGTGGATATCAGCACTATTAAGCAGTCGATCTAAAAATAACCGATCTAACAACAACCTAACTAAAAATAATGTTTCTGAGGATTAAGGCGATGCAAGCGATACAACTTCATCAGTTTGGAGCTGCTGATCAGCTTCAATTAGAGCCGATTGAATCTCCGCGTCCGGGGCCGGGCGAGGTAGTGATCAATATGGTTGCTGCAGGGGTTAATCCAATCGACTGGAAAACTCGCCAGGGAGGTGGCGCAGCTACATTTCAAGGTGAGCCGCCACTGGTTTTGGGCTGGGAGTGCGCGGGGGTTGTGAGTGCCTGTGGCGAGGCTGTAACCGATTTTGCCATTGACGATCGGGTGTGTGGGTTACTAAATTTTCCCGCTCCGGGGCGCTGTTATGCCGAACAGATACGGGCAAAGGCCGAGCAACTGGCAAAGGTGCCCGAGGGGGTTGATCTGGTTGCTGCGGGTGGGTTGCCGCTGGCGGGTCTGACCGCTTGGCAGGCGTTGTTTGATACGGCCAAGCTGCAATCGGGGCAACGGGTGTTGATTCTGGCGGCGGCGGGCGGCGTCGGTCATCTGGCCGTGCAGCTGGCAAAATGGAAGGGGGCGGAGGTGATCGGCACCGCGTCCCAAGCAAATCAGACGTTTTTGCAGCAGCTGGGTTGTGATCAGGGGATCGATTATCGAAGCCAGACTGTCGCTGAGAGCGTTGCTAATGTTGACGTGATTCTTGATTGTCTGGGCGGGGATGAGGGGATCAAGGCGCTAACCTGCCTGAAACCCGGTGGGATCTCGGTGACACTGCCGTCAGTCACTGCTGCGCAAGTAATCGAGGCGGCGGAGGCGCAAGGCTGCCGTGCGGCGTCACTGCGGGTTCTTCCCAGCGGTGAGCAGCTGTCGCTATTGATGGGTTTGATGGCGGAGGGGGTGTTGACGTTGCAGGTGGATAAGATTCTGCCGTTGGCGCAGGCGGCAGAGGCACACCGCTATAGCGAAACAGGGCGGGCTCGCGGGAAGATAATTCTGGCGGGTTGAACTCCTGGCGAAGCGGCGCGATTAGTCGTCGCTGATGCCGATATTACTGACACCCTCGTTGTGTGCTTCGACGCGGATGCTATCGAACAGCGCGGGGGTAGCTTTGCTGCTTGCCAGCAGTTGCCCGGCTAGGCGGTGTTGAAACCGCTGCTCGATTTCGAGCAGCGGATGGGTGCTGATAAAGCGCACCAGATCTTCATCCGAAAGCTCGGCATCGGCGATGACCTCAAGATAGGTTTCAATTCCCTGCAGCGAAAGCTGGCTGATCTGCCAGGCATCCTGATGCGAGGCTTCCACCATCTGATTCAGTGTGGTGATCAGGGCCACGCAAGCATCCAAAGCAGGATAAACACCGTAGATATCGAAATCATCGGCCTCGGGGGTGACCGCATCGACTTTTTCCATCTGGGTTTCGAAATTGACCGCGCCGCAACGGTTGCTGAGCCGGTCCCAGATTTTGTCTAAAGCGGTACGCAACACCTGAGGTTGGCCGAACTCGCTCACCTGGGAGAAAAGCGCGTAGTTGGGATACAGACGCTCGGATATAGCGGCGCAAAATGCCGCTAACTGCCAGTCGTTAAGCTGTTTCAGGCCTAGATCGGATGGATTGGCTTGCAAGGATTCTCTCCAGTGGCGGGTTGATCGAGCTAGCGGACCGGTTCTTCGGCGGTGGCTTCAGGCGCGTCACCTCGCAGCCAGCTATCCAGTCGGCGTTTCAGCGGATCGACACCGGTTTTCTTTAATGACGAGAAGGTTTGTACGCTGATTAGATCGCCGAGATCAGGTTTAAGCTGCTTCATAAGTTGCAGCGCAGTGCTCTGCGCCGGGCCTTTACTTAGCTTGTCGGCTTTGGTAAGCAGGATGTGCAGCGGCATCTGCGACTCTTTGCACCACTGGACCATCATCTGGTCGAACTCTTTCATCGGGTGGCGAATATCCATGACCAGTACCACGCCTTTTAGGCATTGGCGTTTTTGCAGGTATTCGTCGAGGTGTTTTTGCCAGTGTATCTTCATGGCTACCGGGACTTTGGCGTAACCGTAGCCGGGAAGATCGACCAGTTTGTGTGCCGGATCGTTTAATTCGAAAAAATTGATTAATTGGGTGCGACCCGGCGTTTTAGAAATTCGCGCTAGCTTGGTGTTGTTCGTTAAGGTGTTGATCGCGCTTGATTTACCTGCGTTTGAGCGGCCAGCAAATGCAACTTCTGCGCCGGTGTCTTCGGGGCATTGATTGAATTTGTTGGCGCTGATCAGATACTGAGCGGCATTGTAATGAATCGGGGTGTCGGTCATAAGTTAGGCATTAGTTACTGCGATACGGGAACAGTGCGTTCCCGTTTGTGAGGAGATTAGTATATAATGCCGAAAATTTTGCCCCGGGGATAGCTCGGACATGCTTATTTTAGCGGCATGAAGCTGAACTGCTCGGCACCGCCGTCAAGTAAATAAAGGCCGCAGTGGATGCAGCAACCTGTTTCTTAACTTTAAACCTAGGATTGGACTGGTCGATGAATAAATTACTTATTAGTCTGTTAATTTCTATTGGTGTTTCAGGTGCTGCCTGGGCTCAGGGCGATGCCGCTGCGGGTCAGGGCAAAGCGGCTGTTTGCTTTGGCTGTCATGGCGCAGATGGTAATGCTACGGCACCCACATTTCCCAAACTGGCAGGGCAGCATCCAGGCTATATCGTCAAACAGCTGAAGGATATCAAAGGCGGTGCACGTATTAGCCCTATGATGGTCGGTTTTGCTGCGGGTCTGGCTGAGCAGGACATGCAGGATCTGGCGGCCTTCTTCAGCGGTCAGACGGTCAGCAAAGGTGTTGTTGCGGATGCTGATCTTGTTGCTAAAGGTAAGGCGATCTACAGTGCCGGTATTGAGGACAAAGGGGTCGCAGCCTGTGCGGCTTGCCATGGTCCTCAGGGCGCTGGCAACGGTTTAGCAGGCTTCCCTGCGGTGCAAGGCCAGTACGGCATGTATGTCGAGGCGCAGCTAAAAGTGTTCCGCGATGGCGCTCGTGCTAATGATCCTGCTGCGATGATGCGTGATCTGGCTGCAAAGCTCAGTGATACTGAAATCAAAGCGGTCTCTGCGTATATCGAAACGATGTAATCGCAGCCTCTAAATCGCGAACGTTGCGATCATAGAAGGGCAGCTCAGGCTGCCCTTTTTTGTCTCTGTTGGTTGGGCTTTGTGACTTCGCATGTGCAGTTTTTTTCTCTTCGTGTTTCTATCCATGCGGGCTTTGCTTGTGAGAATAATGCCTTAGTGAACAAGCATAACTTTCTAAACCAACCTATCTGCCTGCGCGGTGTTAGTCGGTGATGGGTTTGGCTCGTCAGCTACTACCGGTCGTGGGTTGGTTGCTGCTGGTGGCGGTGCTGTTGTCCATCGCTAGTGGATTCGGATTGCTTGAGCCGTACTGGTCCGGAATTTTTCTATGGCTGGGAGGGGCGCTGCTGTTTGCTCGCGTCGGCGGGGTGCTGCGGATTCAGGTGCTTATCATCGGATCGGTAGGGGTGTTGACGTTGGCTTGGGGCGTTGTTGGTTCCGGCGCTTTGGGGCCTATTGCGCTTGAATCTGAGGCTAGGCCTTGGCCTTGGCCCTGGTTAAGGTTGCTGGCGGTGAACCATAATTTGATTGCGATGCTGATTGCAGTCAGTTTTTTACGCTTGGTCACCTCACTGAAAATAGATCCGCAAGAGCGTTTGCCGACAGGGCGTCGGGCACTCTGTCGAACGCTGTTGGGGGTGCATCTGTTCGGCGCGGTGATCAATATGTCGACGCTGGTGATTATTGGTGAGCGTCTGTCTCGGCGTACCCCTCTATCGCCACTTCAGGGGATGCTGCTATCCCGCGGTTTTGCGACGGCGGCGCTGTGGTCGCCGTTTTTTGTGGCCATGGGGGTGGCGTTGATACATGCCCAGGGAGCGCAGCTGGCAATCCTTTCTATCGCTGGTTTGCCTGCGGCGGGGCTAGCTTTATTGCTGGCCGCGATCAGTCTCTGTCGTCATCCGGAGGCCGGTAAAATGGCCGGTTACCCGATGCATTTTGAGGCGCTGTGGTTGCCAGCTTTGCTGGCGTTGTTAGTGCTTGTTGCTCGCTGGTTATGGCCCGACATCCAGATTCTTACCTGGGTGTCTCTCTTGTCGCTACTGCTTTGCCTGCTGGTTTTGCTGTCGCGTGGAGTTGGAAGCGGGTTGGCAACTGCGCGGCAGCATATCGAACGACAACTGCCGCAGATGGGCGGTGAACTTTGCCTGTTCTTGGCGGCGGGGCTGTTGTCTATAGGCTTGGCAACGCTGGTGGAGCGCAGCGGTTTAGCCTGGTCGCTGGCGGTTTTTGGTCCCTGGCAAGCCTGGGGGTTGTTGGTGATCATTTTGGCCGCCTCGATGGTGGGTATTCATCCGTTGATCAGTATCGCCACCTCGGGCGGGATGCTGGCCGGTCAGGTCGCAGATCCTAACTTGTTGGGTATGACCTATCTGATGGGTTGGTCGTTAGGGGTCATGGCTTCGCCTGTTTCTGGAACCCATCTCACCCTGCAGGCACGCTTTGGACTTCCTGCGCACCGTTTCTTCAAGTGGAATTTTGCTTTTGTGATGCAGATGCTGGTGCTCGATCTGCTGGTGCTGCAGGGCTATAACTGGATGACCCAGGGCGGATCTTGAGCGCGGTAGTGGTTGGTCTGTAGCTTGTTGGCATCCAAGATATCAACAGCTGGATTGAGCCAGCTGTTTCTAATCTGCGGTTGGGGTGATTTAATCAGTCGCGATTAATCCAGATACAGCAACTGATCGAGGTGGATATATGCTCAAAGGTAAAGTGGCGCTGGTGACAGGTTCCTCTAGCGGTATTGGCTACGCCATAGCGCAAGCGCTGGCGCAGCAGGGCGCTCAGGTGATGATGAACGGGCTCGAAGATGATACTCAGGGGGCCGCGATTGCGGGTAATCTCGCGACTGAAACCGGTGCGGACTGCAGCTACTGCTGTGCTGATCTGTCGCGTGCTGAAGGTATCGACACGTTGGTCGCTAGCTGCGTGCAGCAGTTTGGCGGGGTTGATGTGCTGATCAACAACGCCGGGATTCAGTTTACCTCGCCGGTTGCCGAATTCCCCCGAGAGCGTTGGGATGCGATTATCGCCATCAATCTCAGCGCCGCCTTTCATGCCAGCCAGCAAGTATTGCCGCTGATGGAGAAAAAGGGTTGGGGACGGATCATCAACATCTCCTCGGTGCATGGGTTGGTTGCCTCGGAGAATAAATCGGCATACTGCGCCGCCAAGCACGGGCTGATCGGTTTCAGTAAGGTGGTCGCGCTGGAATACGCCGACCGGGGTATCACCTCAAACTGTCTCTGTCCGGGTTGGACCGACACGCCGTTGCTGAATAATCAGATCGAAATGTTCGCCCAGCAGAACAATCAAACCATCGAGGAGGCTCGACGCGGACTGGTGCTGAGCAAAGCGCCTTATCCTGAATTGATCGATCCTGCAGCCATAGCAGCTATGGCGCTCTACCTGTGCAGCGACATGGCTGAGGCGATAACCGGTGTCGCACTGCCGATAGATGGAGGCTGGACCGCGCACTGAGTGCGTGGCGGTGGGCTTCCAGATTGACCCACCGTCAAGTCACTTTTCGGCTAACCGGGCTGCTAATTTAGTTTTGGCTTATCCTGGTCAAGAATTTTGAGCGAGTAGAGGTCATGACGGCGATCTTTCATCGTATGCACGCTGCCATGGCTGTGCAGGGCTTTTAACAGATCAAGATTCACATCCACAATCAAACTCATTTCTGAATTCGGTGTCGCTTCAGCCTTGATCCCCGTCGTTGGAAACGCAAAGTCAGACGGGGTAAAGAGCGCCGATTGGGCGTACTGGATATCCATATTGTTTACCCGAGCCAGATTGCCAACCGCGCCTGCAATAGCCACGTAACACTCGTTTTCGATCGCACGTGCCATAGCGCAATGGCGTACCCGGGTATAACCATTTTGAGTGTCGGTTAGGAATGGCACAAAGAGGATATTCATACCTTGATCGGCCAATAAACGGCTGAGTTCAGGGAACTCAACGTCGTAGCAGATCATGATGCCAATTTTTCCACAATCGGTATCAAAAACTTTGATGTTATCCCCACCGGTCATGACCCAATTTCTTTTTTCTGCAGGGGTGATATGCAGCTTATCGTAGCGCTCCCAGGTGCCATCCCGGCGACATAAGAAACCTGAATTATAGAGTTTGTTGTCCATCATATACGGCATGCTGCCGGTGATAATGTTGATATTGTAGGCAATCGCAAATTCGATAAATTTATCCCGGATAGGAACGGTGTATTCAGCAAGCTTGCGGATGGTTTCCGGGATGCTTAAATGATGAAAAGGAGCCATCAGGGGGGCGTTGAAGAGTTCAGGGAAGAGGATGAAATCGCTTTCATAATCGGAGACCGCATCCACAAAAAACTCAATCTGTTCAAACAGATCATCGAGATCTTTCATGCTCCGCATCTTCCATTGCACCAGGCCGATACGGACCTCCGCCTTAGCTGCATTAATTAGCTTCACCGAGCGGGTATAATAGATATTAGGCCATTCCAACAGGGTGGCATAGTCCAGCGATTCCGCATCGCCCGCGAGATAGTTTTTAAGCAGCTTGCGGACAAAAAAATCATTGGCTAATTGAAAACTTAAAACAGGGTCGTAAATCTCTTTTTCTTTTACTTTTTCTATATATTCTTTCGCGCTTAATTTATCTGCATATTTTGAATAATTCGGCATCCGACCACCGGCCATGATCGATCGTAGATTAAGATTTTCACAGAGCTCTTTTCTGACCGCATATAAACGCCGCGCTAATCTTAGACCTCGGTAATCCGGATGAATAAAGACCTCGATACCATAGAGAACGTCCCCGTCTGGATCGTGGTTGGTAAAGGTCATTTTTGACGTGATTTCATCGTAGGTATGCTCGTCGCCGAATTTGGCATAATCAATAATGATTGAAAACGCACAACCCACGACCTTGCCATCGACACAAACACAGATCTG
>CAXBEA010000136.1:0-8091 GCA_963974645.1 uncultured Neptunomonas sp.
AGTGTCAATGATGTAGTCAATGTGATCGCCATCACCGTGGTGCAATCGCAGACACGCTGAACGATAGTTAACGAACTGCTGGTGTTTGATAATGCGGTCTTATTGGAAGCCGCCAAGATGCGATTATCCTCAGCTCGCGGGCCGATCCTGCCGAAGCACGCTTGGCGTCGATCTACGCTGGCTACCTCGCTGGGGTTAAGGCTAAAGGGCTAGCCTGTTGATCGTTAACCCGATAAAGGGTAATTAATGCACTGTAATGACCGCAGGCCTAGGCCTGTGCTAAGAAGGTCTGTGCTAAGAAGGCCACCCTGGGATTGCTCAGGGTGGCCTTTTGTTTTCCCCATGTTCGAAGTCGCTCGCCCAGTCTTTAGGTTGCCGAACTATTGGTTCGCAACGCCTTTTGGCGTTTCAGCTCATCTTTTTCCGGCAAGGGTACAATCAGGGTGGGGATGCGTGAGCGGCGTAATACGCTCTTGGCAACCGAGCCGAGAAAAGTATGCATGAACCCTTTCTCGTGTGCTCCCATGATGATTAAGTCTACATCAAGCTCCTTGGATCGTTTGAGGATGCTTTCGGCGGGATAGTGCTCGATGACATCGATGGAGACGATCTGGTTGCGGAGTGCTTTTTCGGTGGGCGCCAGCACATCCCAGAAATACTCTTGACGCTGCTGCAGCAGGGCATTGGCGTGGTCGATGCGATGGTTGAGAAACTCGTCACGTGCTTTGGCACTCATCACGTATGTTTGCAGGGTGATGCGGGCGTCACTCGAGAGTTTTTCCACGACGTGCAGCATATGGATCTGGGCGCCGGTTTGCTTGGCTAGGTAGGCTGCGTACTTGAAGGCGTAGGAGGCGTTCTTGGACAGGTCGGTGCAGTATAGAATTTTTTTAATCTCGGGCAGCATGAGAAATGCTCCTTAGGCAGGGGTTGCCAACCACCCTATTAGAGGGGTGGAGGGCAAGCCGTTAACGGGTTAGGTCCTGGTGCCATCGGGTGTCAGCCCGCCAGTAGCCGGGGCAGGAACAGCGTGATCTCCGGCACGAAGGCGATGATAAATACCCCTAGCACCGAAATCGCGGCGAAGGGCAGCGCCTTGGCGGTGATATCCTCCAGCGGCGTATCGGAAATTCCCGAGGCCACGAACAGGTTTTCTCCCAGCGGCGGGGTGGCAAAACCGATCGACAGGCAGCAGATCAGCACCACGCCGAAGTGGATCGGATCGATCCCCAGGCTGTAAGTAACCGGCAGCAGTACCGGGGTCAGGATCATGATCGCCGCCAGCGTCTCCATAAACATCCCCACGAACAGCAAGAAGGCGATGATCATGGTCCAGATCAGGTAGACGTTGTCGGTCAAACTCAGCATTGAGGTAGCGATAGAGTCGGGGATCTGGTTCTCCACCAATACCCGGCCAAAGACGGTGGCGGTAAACAGGATCAGCAGCACCCTTCCGGACAGCCAGGTGGTGGTCTCCAGTGAATGCACCAGATCTTTCCACTTGAGTTCCTTATGGACAAACCAGCCGATCATCAGGGTGTAGAAAATCGCCACAATGGCGGACTCCGTGGGAGTGAAAAAACCGGTATAGATTCCTCCCAGGATCACCAGCGGTGCAAGCACCGACCAGAATCCCTGTTTGAAAGCATTGCCGATATGACCTAGCGACCAGCCATCGCTGGTACCCTTGTAGCCGGCTTTCTTGCAGCGGAAGTAGTTCATGATTAGCAAACTGGTAGAGATCACCAGCGCGGGCATAAATCCGGCGATAAACAGCGTCGAAATGGAGACGGTCTGGAAGCTACCGTATTTTTCGATCGCCTCGGGCGGCACGGTCAGGCCGATGGCGGAGATGCCGAAGATTACCATCGGGATCGAGGGCGGGATGATAATGCCCAGGCCGCCGGAGGATGCGGTAACCGCTGCCGCGAAGCCGCGATCATAGCCGCGTTTGACCATCGCCGGGATCATCAGCATTCCCACAGCAGCAGTAGTCGCAGGGCCACTACCAGAAATAGCGCCGAAGAACATGCAGGCCAGTACAGTCGCCGCAGACATACCGCCGGTAAAGGGGCCGGCGAAACTCTCGGCTAGATTAACCAGCCGTTTGGAGATGCCAGCGGCTTCCATCAGCGCCCCGGCGAGGATAAAGGCGGGTAGTGCCATCAGCGGGAATGAGCCCACCGAGGTAAAGGCGATCTGCACCAGTTTGATCGGGTTCTCCTCCAAATAAATGAAAGAGAGCAGTGCCGAGACCCCCAGCGATACAGTGATGGGCGCCCCCAGCACCAGTAGCAGGAAAAAGGATCCGAACAGGATAAGAGCAATCGTTGATTCAGCCATGAGTCGACTCCGGTTTATGGCGCTGCGTTATTATTTTTTTAAGCGTCGTTTTTGTCGCCGTTACCTTCTATTAACCCGTCAAGTTCCAGCGACTCGGGATCGCGTACATCGATGCCTTTGACCAGCTTGTAGTAGTTGACCTGAAGAATGCGAATCGTCATCAGGCTGAACGCGATCGGTAAGATCAGGTAGATGTACTTCATCGGCACACCCAGGGTCTGGGATTTCCAAAACAGATTCATTTTGTTGAAGACAAAATCGTAGGAAAGGTAGACGAAGTAGCAGTTGAAGGCGATCCAGATCAGGTCGGCCATAGCCTCCATAGCTATCGCCATCTTTTCCGGCAACCATTTGAAATGGAAAGTCACTCGGTTGTGGGCCGACAGCTTGGCGGCATAACTGGCACCGAAGAATACGAACCAGACAAACATGTAGACTGCTAGCTCTTCGGACCAGGAGAGCGATTGCTGAAACACCTCTCTGGAGACGATCTGGGCGAACAGCAAAAGCACAAACAATGCCAGCAGTGCCCGGCAAATATAGCTCTCGAGGTTGTCGAGAATCTTAAGGATAAACCCTGTTTTGGTCATGCTAGGTGCTCCCAGAAAGAGGGCAAAAAAAATGCACTCGGGCTATTTGAGTAACAACAAGCTAGATGACTAACTCTTGTTACAGCCCGGAGTGCAGGATTTAGCTGAGGTAATCGATTAACTCGATTACCTGCAGGCGTAGTTTATACGCCTTCTCGGCCGAGGGCGTGGAGCACGGCATTGACTTTATCTTTGCCGCCTACGCTGTCGTAGTACTTGGGCCATACGCTGGTTGTGGCTTTCTCGATCCACTCTTTTTCGCCGTTGGCAGGATCGGAGATCTGCATGCCGCGACTGACAAGCTCTTTTTTGATATTGACTTCTTGATCGCGCAACCAGGCGGCGCTGTGCTGGGTTGCTGCGTTACCCGCAGCCAGGATCGCTTTTTGCACCTCAGGTTTCTGATCCTGGTACACCGATTCAGACATGATTAATGGCTCGATGGAGAACAGGTAGCGGACGTTGGTTACGTATTTTTGAACCTCGTCGAACTTCATCGCGTAGACGGTGATGTAGGGGTTGTCCTGGCCGTCAACAACGCGCTGTTGCAGGGCAGTAAAGGTCTCAGACCAAGCCATTGGTGTTGGGTTGATGCCCCAGGCCTTGTAGGTGTCGATCATGATTTCGTTCTTGGGAACACGAACAACGACGCCCTGCAGGTCTTCGAGCGTGGTGATTGGACGCTTGGAGTTGGTCAGTACCCGAAAGCCCGAGTAAGCCCAGCCGATAATCCGCACGTTAGCATCGCGCAGGGTGTTGCTGACTAGTTCTTTACCGATCTCGCCCTGGGTCAGCTTCACCGCATCGTCCAGGCTCTGGATCATGTAAGGGAGGGTCAGTACACCGACGCTGGGGGAGAAGGGAGTGACGTTATTGATCGCCAGAATGGAGAAGTCGAGGGTTCCCATCGAGGTGTTGTTAACGGTGTCCTGCTCGCTGCCCAGTTGCCCATTAAGAAAAAGCCTCCCGGTATGCTTGCCGCCGGTCCGCTGCTTGAGCTCCTCGGTGAATTTTTTTCCCAGCTCGTGCTGGGTACCACCGGCACCATCACCAACGGCAATCTTGAAGGTCTTAGCTTGGACCATCATGCTGCTGCCCGCAGTGACGGCCAGGGCTAGAAAAAAGGAAAGTACTTTAGCGGATTTATTCTTAGGGTACATAAGTAGCTCCGGTTTTGTGATCCAGTCACCCGAGGGGCGCGGACTTTTTATTATTTTAGAACCGCCGTTGCATCATTAACTGCGTGACTCATGGCGTGGTTCAAGCATTGCATCGTTGCGGGTTTAAGCAACAAATCTTCCGATCAAGGGTCATCGACCGTTGTTTATCATCGGCCCAGGGACGGGGGATTCTTAGAACCACTTTAAAAGCCGTAATGGTACCAGCCTTTTTAGTCCAAATTAGGCATAAAAAAACACGCCAGAATTTTCCTTTAAGGGTCTGGTCCAACTCACCTTTAGCGGCGTCTATGAACCAGATTGAGGTTGCCGCAGCCCATCTAACATGAGAGTACCGTGATCATATTGGTCGAGAATCGTTCGGCATTGATGTCGGCAATATGAGTGTCTTTCCCTTGGCTGCATAACGGCTACAGGTTGCTGGCGATCTGCCTCAAAGTTAGCGAACGCTTTTACCAAGATTATCGAGAATGAAAATAGCAAGAAATCGTTTTTTATTGTTTTTGATACTATAGTGATCAAAAAATGAATCTACCGCTTGTTTTTTGTATTGCTGAGTTGTTAATCTATAGCGACAGGTCGGATCAACTAAAAATAAAAATTCAGATGGTATTTCTATGTCTACAAAGGTTTATGACTACATTGTGGTAGGGGCCGGGTCTTCTGGATGCGTGATGGCTAACCGTCTTTCAGAAGATCCCAGTAAGCGGGTGTTGCTGCTAGAGGCCGGGGGCAAAGATAGCAATCCTTGGATTCATGTCCCTATCGGCTACTTTAAAACCATGCATAACCCCAAGACTGACTGGTGTTTTAAGACCGAAAGCGATCCAGGCATCAGCAATCGCAGCCTGCAGTGGCCCCGTGGAAAGGTATTGGGGGGATCGAGCTCCTTGAACGGTTTGCTCTATATCCGCGGTCAGGCCGAAGACTATGACAACTGGGCTGCACTGGGGAATAAGGGCTGGTCTTACGCGGAGGTGCTGCCTTACTTCAAGAAATCTGAAAATAATGAGCGTGGTGGCAGCGACTACCATGGTGCAGGTGGCCCGTTGAGTGTCTCTAATATCAGGGTTAAGCGCGAGCTCTGTGAGCTTTTTATCGATGCTGCCGAGCAGGTCGGTATTCCCCGCAACGACGATTTTAATGGCGCGACACAGGAAGGTGTTGGGTATTTTCAGCTCACGATCAACCAGAACGGTACCCGCTGCAGCACGGCGGTGGGCTTCTTGAAGCCTGTGAAGCAGCGGGAAAACCTCGACGTGGTGACCAATGCCCTGGTGCACCGGGTCAATTTCGCCGGTAAGCGAGCCGATAGCATCACCTACTCGGTTAATGGCGTTGAGTTTAACGCGCCCTGTCGCGGCGAGATTGTGCTCTCTGCTGGCGCTCTAGGTTCGCCGCATATTCTGATGCTGTCGGGTGTCGGTGATAAAGCCGAACTGGTCAAGCACGGTGTTACCTCGGTTCATCATCTGCCGGGGGTGGGTAAAAACCTTCAGGATCATCTACAGATTCGCACCATCTACAAAGTTAAAAAGCCGATGACACTCAATGATGAATTGAGAAACCCACTCCGCAAGGTGATGATGGGCGTGGAGTACGCCCTGTTCCGTACCGGCCCTCTGACCATGGCGGCAAGTCAGGTGGCTATCTTCACCAAGACCGATTCCAGCCTGGATCGTCCTGATATCCAGTATCACTTGCAACCATTGAGCGCCGATAAGCCCGCGGACGGCACCCATAAATTTTCCGCCTTCACCGCATCTGTATGTCAATTGCGTCCAACCAGTACCGGGCATGTGGAGCTAAAATCAGCCAATCCGGCTGAATATCCTGCGATTCACCCTAACTACCTAGCCACCGAAGAAGACCAGAAAGTCGCCATCGAGTCGATCAAAGTGACCCGCCGTATCGTTAATGCCCCTGCGCTCAAGTCTTTGATTAAAGAGGAGCATGAGCCGGGTATCCAGTATCAAACCGATGCGGAACTGTTACAGTATGCCCGTGACCGGGCTACCACCATCTATCACCCCACCGGGACCTGCAAGATGGGGCTGAGTAGCGATAACAGTACCGTAGTGGATGATCGGCTGCGGGTACATGGGCTCGAAGGACTTAGAGTCGTGGATTGCTCCATCATGCCCGAGATTGTCTCGGGCAATACCAACGCACCTGCGATCATGATCGCCGAGAAGGCATCGGATATGATCAAAGAAGATGCCTTGGCAATGGGCCAGCGGGCGAGTTCGTTCTAACACCTAAATTCTGCGGACTTGTGGTCGCCGTTTATTTCAACGCCTCAATCTCAGGGTTGGGGCGTTTTTTTGATGAATTGGGAGGCGCTTCGAATCAAGCGTCTGGTTTGATTAACAGGGAAAATCTTGGGTCTGATTACTCCTCGATCAGCGCGATTAACTCTGCGGCGGCGGCCTTCATCTTTGGGACCTGTTCCAGTGCTTTTGTCAGATTCATACGGGGGCTGGGGGCATGAATAGCAAGTGCGCCGTAAAACTGTCCTGTGCTGTTTCGCAAAGGCACTGATACTGCCACCATACCCTGCATAAATTCTTCGTTGTCGATACCGATGTCGTCGCGCCGAATTCGCTTTAACTCTTTCTTGAGCTGCTCTAAATCGGTGATAGTGTTGGGGGTCCGGCGCTCAAGATGAAGTCTGTCGATTAGTCGGCCTCGCTTGGCACTGGGCAGGTTACTGAGGAACAGTTTGCCACTGGCGGTGCAATAAACAGGTACACGGTCATTGACCTGTAGCTGAACCCGGAGTGGCCAGTGCGTCTCCACCCGATCGAAGTAGATCATCTCGATGCCGTCAGGGATGGAGATGTTACAGGTTTCGCCGACCTCATTGGATAGCCGCTGGAGGATGGCATGGCGTTCGGTACGCAGGTAATCATTGTTGCTGAAAATGCCCATCGCCATCTTTGATAGCCGGTTACCCGGTCGATAGCCGCGTCCGTCCAAACTGGGCTGCAAGTACCCCTCCAGTTCCAGCATTTGACACAGTCGATGCATGGTTGGTTTAGGCAGTTTTAGCTTCTGGTTAATCTCGGTGGCCGTCATAGGGTCAGAGGAGGCGGCGACGGTTTCCAAAACACTAAGGACCCGCAGGGCCGCTGAGGACTTTTCTTTGGTGTCAGGAGCATCATCCATGTGAAAACCTTTAATGATCGATGTAATGAAAAATGAAACTACGAGTATTAAGCAGCCTATTTTATGGCGGTCTTAGAAAAGATGGAAGCCTTTGCTGGGGGCGACGATAAATGGCGTCCTTTACTTGTATGCACGGAAGCCAGCCCAGGGGCTGGCGACAGGGTTGTTGTGCGGTGCGGTGCGGTGCGGTGCGGTGCTAGTTCAGTGTATTGCGCGCAGCAGTTCGGCTAATCGAGCAATGCCTGGCGCGATCTGATCGTCAGCGATGGCTGAGAAACCAAGCTTGATAAAATTTTGCGGTGATTTAGCCTCCAAGTAATAGAAATCCCCGGATTGCAACAGGATGCCGTTTTGTTTTGCTGTCTCTTTGAGGCGGTGGGTGTTGATATATTCGGGTAACCGTATCCAGATCGAAGACCCGCCTTCGGGGACCGCGTAGCTGCCGTTTAAGTACGTTGCTAACGCGTCACTCATCAGTTGGCAGCGGGTCTGGAATACCTGGGCTAGTTTACGGGTGAGAGAGTCGTGAAAACCGCGCTTGATAAATAGCGCCACTGCCCGCTGGTTGTTCACCGGCGGGTGCTTGAGCATCAGGTGGCGTAACTGGCGAGCGCGCTTTATTAGCGGCGCAGGACCAACCATGATGCCGATACGTAAGCCGGGAGCCAGGGTTTTTGACAGGCTGCCCAGATAGATTACACGGTTATCTTTGTCTAAGCATTTAAGGGCCGGCGTCGGTTCGGAGTTGAAGTTGATCTCACTTTCGTAGTCGTCCTCAATTAAAATCAGATCTTCCATACGCGCTTTTGTTA
>CAXBEA010000137.1:0-8062 GCA_963974645.1 uncultured Neptunomonas sp.
CCAATCAGGCCTTTCAGCGACTGGTTGGCAAACAGCTGCCTGAGCTGCAGGGTAAAACAGACTTTGAGCTATTTAATTCAGTTAATGCGCGACTGTTACGTGCGGTGGATATGCAGGTATTGCAGCAGAACAAACCCACTAAAAATGAAGAGTGGGCCAGCTATCCCAATGGTGACCGGGTGTTGCTGGAGACACTGAAAACTCCGGTCATCGACAGTGATGGGTTGCTGCTGGGCTTGGTTGGGGTGAGCCGGGATATCACCGAACGCAAACAGGCGGAAGAGGATGCAGAGCAGTTAGCGTTCTACGATCCCTTGACCCAGTTGCCCAATCGCCGTCTGCTGCTCGATCGAATTGAGCATTCGCTTGCCGAGTCGGCCCGTAGCGGCAGTTACGGTGCGCTGCTGATGATCGATCTCGACAATTTTAAACCGATCAATGACAACGAAGGCCATGAGGCAGGCGATCGAGTACTTTGCGAAGTGGCCAGTCGGCTGATCAAGTCGGTACGAGAGACCGATACCGTGGGCCGCCTAGGCGGTGACGAGTTTATGGTCGTGCTGGATTTTCTTGGGGACAGGGTCGAGATTGCAAAAGCGCATGCCGGGCAGATTGCCACCAGTATATTACAGCAGTTGCAGGAGCCGCATCTGATCAACGGCAGTCAGTATGTGGCGACATCAAGTATAGGTATCGCGCTGTTTGTGAGTCGTCATGAGAGCATTAAGCAGCTGTTTAAAGAGGCAGATGCTGCGATGTATCAGGCTAAGGCTGCGGGCCGCAACCGCTACCAAGTGTCCAGTGGTCGAGTCGATGAATGCAACACTCAGGGCTAAGGCCGTACTTGGATACGTTTTGATGTTGCTGGATGCTACTGGTCGAGTGCTGAAACTACTTCAGCATTCGAAGCTTAAATCCTGTATGCTGTCTAGCTAATTTTCTAAAAGTAAGAGGCTTGAGCATGGTCGCCAAAGTAGTGAAGACAGCCGTTGTAAAGACAACCGTTTCCAAAAAGAAAAAATCAGCGCCCACCGAAACCTCGCTATCAATACAGGAACAAACAGCCGCTTTCTTGAAAGCAGGCGGCGAGATTCAGGTTATCAATTCTGGTGTCAGTGGCCAGCATAACCTAGCGGGTCCTAAGCATATATCTTTGGGCAACAAGCAACGCGAAGCCTAATTCTCTATAGTTTGGTCTGGCAGGGATCGCTTTTCAAATAGCCTCTGCTGAATCCGCTTTTTGACCTTGATTGCTGATGTTGAGCTTTGCCAGAGCGCCGGTTGTTACCAGTGTTTCGAACTCTGGCAGCGGTAGCGGGCGGCTGAACAGATACCCTTGGTACTGACTGCAACCATTGTTGTAGAGAAACTGGCGCTGCGCATCCGTTTCGACCCCTTCTGCGATCACATCGTATTTAAGGCTTTGAGACAGGCTGATAATCGCTTTGACGATCGCCGCATCATCGGGGTCGCTAGTGATGTCCCGCACAAACGATTGATCTATTTTTAACTGTTCCAGCGGTAGCCGCTTTAGATTCGATAGCGAGGATTGGCCGGTGCCAAAATCGTCCATCGAGAAGTGGATGCCCAGCTGTTTAAGCTGCTGCATGGTGGTTATCGTGCGCTCTACATCATCCAAGACCAGGCTTTCGGTGAGTTCAAGTTTTAACCGAGCCGGATTGATCGCGGTGCTGGTGACAATGTTGGTCACCTCGTCGACAAAGGTCGGCTGCTGGAATTGACGCGCGCTGACATTGACGGCGATCTGCCAGTCCTGCCGACAGGCGGTTGCTTCCCAGTGCTTTAGTTGCTGACAGGCGGTCTGGATGACCCAGCGGCCGATGGCGATGATCAGTCCACTCTCTTCGGCTAGGGGGATGAAGTCAGCCGGAGAAACCATGCCTCGGTTTGGATGGTGCCAGCGTAGCAGCACTTCGGCACCGCGAATTCCCTGTTGTTGGTCGACCTGTACCTGGTAATAAAGCTCAAGTTCGCTGCGGCTGAGGGCATCATGGAGATCCGACAACAGTGCGGTGTTTTTTTCCAGCGCAGCCTGCATCTCAGGGTCAAAGAAGCGAATCGTATTTCGACCTGCCGCCTTAGACTGATACATCGCAACATCGGCCTGCTTAATAATTTCGTCACGGCTGCCCAGGTCGGATCGAAACAGGCTGATACCGATGCTGGGGGTGCCGTGATAGGGTGACATCGGCGGGATGGTAGCTGTTCCTGATACGTTGGGGGCGGCAAGCTGGTAAGGTTTACAGAGTGCCTGGCGAATCTTCTCGGCGATCGTCTCGGCCGTGGCTGCAGCACTCACCTGTACGCTCCCCAGGTCACAGATCATGGCAACAAATTCATCGCCTCCCAGCCGAGCGACGGAATCCTCCTCTCTAAGACACTCCTTTAGTCTGCTAGCGACAGCAATCAGCAGCTGGTCGCCGACACTGTGCCCCCGGGTATCATTGAGGGTCTTGAAGTTATCTAGATCGATGAAGAACAGCGCGCCGTAGTTGTTGTTGCGGGCGCTGGCAGAGATCATCAGTTGCAAGCGATCTAACAGCAAGCGTCGATTGGGCAGTTGGGTAAGGGGATCATAAAAGGCGAGGTTGCGAATCTGTTCCTCGGCACTCTTGCGTTCGGTGATATCACGGTTGACTTCGACCAACCCGTAAAGGCTGCCATCCTGGCCATGAAAGGTTGTCTTCATGGTTTCATGGAGCACCTGCTCGCCGTCGGGGTAGGTGACCCATTCTTCAAAAGTAATGTTTTTTTCAGCGCTGATCAGCGCCTGATCCCCAGGCTCGGTAGCCGCTGTCGTTGGGGCAGTGCCGGTCAGTTGTTGTTCGGTCTTGCCGATGAGTTGCGGTTCTTGATAGCCGATGTAGTGGCCAAAGGCCTGATTACAACCTAGATAGCGGCCCTGGGGGTCTTTGAAAGAGATAAGATCCGGGAGAGAGTCCACCAGGCCGCGTAATAAGCTGCGCTTTCGGTCCAGCAGGCGCTGGCTTTCAGTAAGTGCCCGCTCGGCTTGGCGACGATCGTTCTGGCGTCGCAGCACCAGCCCAAGCAGCATGGTGCCGATCGGAAATATCAGCAGCAAGGGTAGCCATATTATGCCGATGATTTTAAAGCGCAGATGCGCCGGCATCAGCAACATCAGGCCGAGTACGCTCAGCTGAATAATTAGCCCAAATAGATAAAGCCTGAGCCAGTTTAATCTCTTCTTGAAATGGTCACTGGCGTAGCGCCAGATCAGGCCGATGCAGCCCGGGAGAATGATTACCAGGGAGCCAACCATCCAGCCAGCGCCGCCAATATAGAGGCGCAGGGTCACCATCATCGTGGCGGCGATCAGCGTCGGGATAAAACCAAAAAAGAGTCCGCATAGACTGATCAGGACCCAGCGGGTATCAAAGATCAGTCCTGGTCCCATCTCCCAGGCGGTGTTCATGACTGCCAGGCCGAGCGTACCTACCAGCAAGCCGGAGAGCAGCTGGCGCTTGGTTTTGTTGACGACAGCCTCTAGCCCCAGGGCGTCATAGATCACCCCCAGAGCGATGAGCAGCGCAGCGTTATTGAGTAATCCGGTGAAGCTGGTGCTATCCATCGGTTCCTTTACAGCGTAGAAAAGAAGGAGTGGTCAGACGCTTAGGTTATTAGGTACAGGGAAGCAAATCGGCATTGTACATTGCCCCGGGCCGCTGCAGAAAGAGCATCCCATATCTCAACTGCTGATATCTCTGATGGGTGCTGATAGGCGACCTTAGAGTAGGCCGCTGAAGGGTTGTACGCAGACCAGATCGCCAGCGGCTATATCCCCTTGGGCATCAGCGAGCACGATCAGGCAGTTAGCATGGCTCATCGAGGTCAGAATGCCGGAGCCCTGTTGGCCGCTGCTGCGGACCAGGGGCTGACCGTTGCTGCCGATGTCGATGATGCCGCGAATAAACTCGGTTCGTCCCGGTTTTTTCCGCAGCGCGTCGGCGCTGGGCAGCTGGCAGCTTGGTGATAGCCAGCAGGATTCGCCACCAAGTTTACGCAGAGCGGGCTTGACCAGCTGCAGGAAAGAGATCATTACCGCTACCGGGTTGCCGGGCAGGCCGAAAAAGTGCGCCTCACCGATTCGACCAAAGGCCAGCGGGCGGCCGGGTTTGACCGCCAAACGCCAGAATCCGACTTGACCAAGCTTGTCCAGTGCAGCTTTGACAAAATCGGCCTCCCCCAGAGAAACCCCGCCTGAACTAAGGACCACATCGGCCTGAGCGCTGGCTTGTAGTAATGCGCCTTCGATCGCATCGGGGCGGTCAGGAATAACACCTAGGTCGATCACCTCGATCCCCATCGACTGGAGCAACGCGGTGATGGTGTAACGGTTGGAGTCGTAAATTTGGCCTGCTTCAAGTGTTTGGCCGAGGCTGCGAATCTCATCGCCGGTGGAGAAATAGGCGACCCTTGGACGGCGATAGACACAGACTTCGGCCTGGCCGAGCGAGGCGATCATTCCCAATTCTGCCGCGCCGAGGCGGGTGCCTGCCGGAATAGCGACCGCTCCCAGGGCGAGGTCTTCGCCCGCCATGCGACGATTCTGACCCGCTTTGGCACCCTGCGGAAACTGTACCCAGTTAAGACCATCTAGGTCTGTTTCGCAGTGGCAAACCTCTTTGATGATGACGCTGTCGAGCTGATCTGGAATCTGCGCACCGGTCATGATCTTAACGCATTGTCCCGGTAGTAATTCACCGCTAAACGGATGGCCAGCTAGCACGCTAGCAACAACCTGCAGTCGGGTTTCGGTATCAGGGTTAATATCGGCACTGGCTACGGCATAGCCATCCATAGCCGAATTATTGTAAGCCGGAACATTGATCGGCGAGGTCACATCCTGAGCGAGGACGCGGTTTTGGGCAGCGCGAAGATCCAGCCGTAGCTGCTGCTGAAGTGGTTCAATCTCGTCTAATATTTTTGCTTGACCCTGCGCCAGTGGCAGCAGGCCGGTAGCGGGGCCGCCACAGCACTGGTGTTGGCCAGATGCTTGATCTGTCTCTTGGTCTTGGTCTTGGTCTAGATGTGGAGGTTGCAGGGTTGGGTGCATTAGGCCTGGTTCCGATTGCAGCTGTGATTCTTGTTATTGGTATGGATATCGATGACGTTTCCGGGTAAGCAGTAGTCGAGGATAAAATTTACGATTGCCAGTGGATTATTAATATCTAGTTGGGGCAACTGGGTCGGTACCGGTAATGCCTGGTCGTGGGCGATTGCGATTACATACGGATCCTTGGGGAATAGTAGTTTATTGCCGATGCTGGGACGGTGAAGCTCTATTTTGGGGAAAGGAAGGTGTTTAAATCCTTCCACCAAAATCAGATCAAGGCGACTGGTGTCTAGCTGTTCGATCAAGTAATTCAGGTCGGGATCCTCCTGCTCTTCAGGTGTTTCGGTCATCAGAGCCCAGCGATCGCGCGAGCCGATCAGCATCTGTCCCGCACCTGCCTTGCGTAGTTCGTAGCTGTCCTTGCCGGGGGTATCAACATCAAAACGGTGATGGGCATGTTTGATCATGCCGACACGGACGCCCCGTTGTTTAAGCAGTGGAATGACTTGTTTGAGCAGGGTCGTCTTGCCGGTACCGCTGAAAGCAGCGATGCCTAACAGGGGTAAGGGTGAGCTGATGGAGACTGGTGGGGTCATTAAGCCTGGTTCTCTAGCTGCTGCTTGTCTGTATGTGAGTTGATGTTGAGGAATGCCTCGGGTTGATCGCTGAAGTCAACACAACAAACTTTGTGCATAGCATACCAGAGATCGATCTTGCGATTACCGCTCTCTAGGTAACGCTGCAGCGACGGCTGAAGCTCACGTTTAATCAGACTTACCACCGGTTGCATCCGTTGGCCGTCGTGGGCGACGGCGATCTCGGCGTCTTCTTGTGCTGCTTGAGCTGCCATTCGTTGAACCAGATCTTGGGGTAGCAACGGACTGTCGCAGGGAACGACCAGCATCCAGGCAGTTGGGCAGTTGAGCAGACCTTGGGAAATTCCCGCGAGAGGGCCTTGGAAATTGCTCAGACTGTCGCTAATCACCTCAAAGGGCTGGGCGCTGCTTGTTCCCTTGATACCTCTCTTGGTGTCTCTCTCGGCGTCAAACGATAAGCCGAGTGCAGCATAGGTTTGCTGGTTGCGGTTGGCATTGATACGGATCAAGTCCAGCTGGGGTCTGAGTAGCTTGATCGTATGGCTGATCATGGGTTGGCCCTGCAATTCGACCAATCCTTTGTCGCACCCCTCCATGCGCTGGGCGCGCCCACCGGCCAGGATCAGGGCGCTGATGTCTGCATTTGAGATTCTATCCATATCAGGCCTCCGTGAGTCGTAACAGGGGGCCGGTGTGAGCCGGGGAGAATGTAGGTACGCTGGGTAGGTGCATTGCCCGCTCGGTCAAACGCCCTGCCTCGAGGCGTAATTCACGCTGGATCAGTCGGTGGTCTGGTTTGAACTCATGGCTGCAGAGCACTATTCCCATCCCTTCGTTAATCAGTCGACGAATCAGAAACAGGGTTTGCTCGCGTGACTCGGAATCCATGTTAGCGGTAGGCTCATCAAGTAGCAGCAACTCGGGCTCCATGACCCAGGCCCTGGCCAGTGCTATCCTCTGCTTCTCTCCACCTGACAGGGTTTTGGCATTGCGCTGTGCCAGGTGTGATAAGCCTGACCAGGCCAGAGCCTGGGCTACCCGTTTGGTCGGGTTGTGCTGTGATTTGAGTCCGTAGCCCAGATTGGCTTCGACGCTGCAATCAAATAAGCAAGGTTGCTGGTGCAGGTAGATAATTTTGCCGCCGAGGTTGCGGTGCTGGCGTTTCTTCAAGAGGGTGCTACGGTAGCCGAAGTCGCCGCTATTGTGGTTTTCCAGCCCCGCCAAAATTTTCAGCAGAGTGCTTTTTCCGGCGCCATTACGGCCAGTTAGCAGCGCGGCCTCACCGGCGAAAAGATCGAGGCTGTCGATGCTGAAAAGAGTCTGCTTGCCGAAGCTTTTTGTCAGCTGGCGTGCGCTTAATAGTAGCTCGCGAGTACCATTCATACGCTGTCCTTGGTGTTCTCAGAGTGCTTGTTATTAGGGGTCTTTTTATCAGAATGCTTTTTATCAAAGTACTTTTTATCAAAGTACTTTTTATCAAAGTACTTTTTAATCAAGTTCTCAGTGGTATCAATTCCCGTGCTGAACTCGCGTCTTGGCAGCAGGTATAGTTTGTCATTCATGGGAGGGCCTCGCTGCGACGGTGTAGATAGGTAATGCAGATGTTGAGCCCTAATGCCATCAGCAGCAGCACTAGACCCAAAGCGATCCCCTGAGAAAATTCACCCTTGCTGGTTTCCAATGCGATAGCGGTCGGGATGTTGCGGGTGTGGTTAAGGATGTTGCCGCCTATCATCATCGAGCAGCCGACTTCGGAGATAATCCGGCCGTAGGCGGCAATGCAGGCCGCAGCCAGCCCATAGCGTAGCTCATGAGCCAGGGTCGCGAAAGCACGCCAGGGTGATGCGCCGAGAGTACGAGCTGTCTCCCAAACGCTGCGATCGGCCGCTTTAAAACTAGCCAGACTCATCGCCACCAAGACCGGGAATGCCAGCGCGACCTGGCCCAGCACCATTGCCGTTTCGGTAAAGAGCAGCTTGAGATCGCCCAGCGGGCCGCTGCGTGAAAGCAGAATATAGAGCAGCAAACCGACCACGACGGTAGGCACGCTGAGCAGGCTGTTGAACAGCGATATCAAGGCCCAGCGGCCTGGAAAACGGCTTGAACTGAGCAGGTAGCCGAGCAAGAACGCGACCGGTGTGGCGATCAAGATCGCCTTGAAGGTGGTGCTGAACGAGATGCGGATGATTGACCATAGCTCGGCGTTTCCGCTTAGCAGCAGGCCGATTGCATCAAGTGTGGTCGCGCCCAGGCTTTCCAAGGGTTACTCCGTGGCTGTCACGGCGCTGTTTGCAGAAGGAACAAACAGCGGTTGATTATTAATACGGAAGTCAGCGATCAGCTGCTGGGTGGCTGCGGACACCAGCCACTG
>CAXBEA010000138.1:0-7888 GCA_963974645.1 uncultured Neptunomonas sp.
TTGTAATTATTGTTTATCTTTGGGTACGTAGTGCTGTAGCCGGCAAAGTAAAAACTTACCAAATGGTAAACTTAAACTTGACCGGATGGTAAGAATACGGTTAGGATAAATTTACCAAAAGGTAAAACTTTTGATGTTGGATCATTGCTCCCCAATAGAGGTGCCGAGCTCCAGCAGAGTCCGCCAATAACATTAAGAACGGAGACCTGACTGCGATGTTGTCACGCTCACAAGCACTGGAATTAGGCACCGTTACCGGTGTCGAGTTGAAAAGGTTGCAACAACAGGCTTCGGCTGTACGGGATCTGCACTGGGGCACTCGTTTAACTTACTCACGTAAGGTCTTCGTACCTCTGACCAATATGTGTCGTGACGATTGTGGTTACTGCACCTTCGTTCAAAAGCCGGGTTCACCTAACGCACGTGTGATGACTCCGGAGCAGGTGATGGCGGTAGTGCACGAAGGCGAGGCAATGGGCTGTAAAGAGGTTCTTTTCAGTCTCGGAGAAAAGCCCGAGCTGCGTTACAGCCAGGCAAAAGACGCATTGGCAGCGCTTGGTTATGAGTCGATGACCGACTATCTGAAGGCGATGTGTGAGCGCGTCATCGAAGAAACCGGCATGCTGCCTCACGTCAACGCCGGTACGCTGACGGAAGATGAAATTATCAAGCTTAAGCCGGTTAGCGCCAGCATGGGGATGATGCTGGAGAATGTCAGTCGTCGTCTGTTGGTGAAAGGCGAGGCTCACTATGCTTGCCCTGACAAAGTCCCGGTGCAACGACTGCGTACCTTGGATCGTGCTGGCTACCATGATGTGCCTTTCACTACCGGAATTCTGATCGGGATCGGCGAAACCTGGGGCGAGCGTGTTGACAGCCTGTTGGCGATCAACGAACTGCACCTCCAGTATGGTCATATTCAAGAAGTAATCGTTCAGAACTTCTGTGCCAAGCCCGGAACGGCGATGGCTAATCATCCTGAGCCAGGTCTCGACGACATGTTGCGGACTCTGGTGGTAGCACGGTTGCTGCTTGATCCGACGATCAGTCTGCAGGCACCGCCAAATCTACAGCGACGTTATGCCCATTACATCGATTCGGGTATTAACGACTGGGGCGGTATTTCACCGCTGACGCTGGACCATATCAACCCTGAACGGGCTTGGCCGCAGATCGATCACTTGCAGCGTGCGACTGCAGACTGCGGTTACCGATTGACCGAGCGTCTGGCGGTATATCCTCCTTATCAGAACCTTCCGAATGTCTACTTTTCTCCGCTAATTGCCGATCGCATCGATGCGATTGCCCGATCAGACGGCTTGGCCGCGATGCAGTGTGCTTGATCGGGCCAACCGATCAGCAGCAACGTTTGCGCAGCTTTCAGAGAATACAGAGGGATCCATTATGAACAGTTTCACCACGGCAACTTTCAACCCAGCGGATCAGCAGCCTGCGATCAGCGGTTCGCTGTTGTACTCTTTGGCGGCAGCCGACAGGCGGATCCATCAGATTCTGGCAGATGTCATCAATGGTCAGGAGCTGAGTGAGCAGGATGCCATCAGACTGTTCGACGTTGAGGGTCCTGAGCTCGATGCGCTGGTTTCCACAGCGGATTACCTGCGTGAGAGAGCAGTCGGCAACAGTGCTAGCTTCGTCATTACCCGCAATATCAACTTCACTAATGTCTGTTACATGGGGTGTAAATTCTGCGGATTTGCTAAGCGAAAGGATGACCCTGCGGCTGAGCTGCTGTCGATGGATGAGATTGTCAACCGGGCGCAAGAGGCCTGGGATCGTGGCGCGACTGAGGTCTGCATTCAGGGCGGGCTGCACCCCAATATTGAAGGCGATCATTACCGCAATATTTTGATCGCGATCAAACAGCGCTTACCCGAGATTCATATTCATGCCTTCTCACCGTTTGAGATCTGGTTCGGTGCGCTTAAGAGCAAGATGACCACGGCTGAATTTATTCAGGATCTGATCGATCAGGGTCTGGGTTCGATGCCTGGCACGGCGGCAGAGATCCTTGATGTTGAAATCCGCCAGCAGCTGACTAAAGACAAACTGACCACCGAGCAGTGGGTGGATATTATCAAGACCGCCCACCGGCTGGGTTTGCCGACGACCTCGACCATTATGTACGGCCATATTGACCAGCCCCGCCATTGGGCGGCCCACCTTGCTTTATTACGCGAGATTCAGAAGGAGACCGGCGGTTTTACTGAGTTTGTGCCGCTGGGTTTTGTGCACTACGAATCACCGTTGTACCTCAACAACAGAGATGTCCGTCCGGGGCCTACCGTGCAAGAGAACATCCGTATGCATGCGGTGGCTCGGCTGATGCTTAACGGTTGGATCGACAATATCCAGGCGTCCTGGGTCAAGCTGGGGCCGGAGTACGCCCAGCAGATGCTGCGCTCCGGGGCGAATGACCTGGGCGGCACGTTGATGAACGAAAGCATCTCACGTTCGTCCGGGGGTAAACACGGTCAGGAGATCGTGCCTGAAGACATGGTTAGGATGATTCATCAGGCCGGTCTGGATCCTGTTCGGCGGGGCACGCTGTACCAGCCGCTAGAGACATTTGATGTGGCCACAGAGGTGGCCGATCTGGATCACTACCGCTCGATTACGACGCCATTGGCCAGCCACCACGGCCACCAGTTGATCGCGACCAGTGCAGTAGGTGCGGTATGAGTTTCGTGGCCGAACAGACTTATAAGATTACGGTTCTGGCGGGTGGTGTTGGTGGCGCCAAGATGGCCGAAGGACTGGCTTTCAGCCGCTACGGTGAGCAGCTGAGCATCATCGGCAATGTTGCCGATGACCAGCAGTTTCATGGCCTTTGGGTATCACCTGATATTGATACCCTGACCTATACCCTGGCGGACCTGATCGATCGTGATAAAGGCTGGGGGCTGAACGGTGAGAGCAATCACACCTTGGATGCGCTGAGCCGGCTGGGCGCCGATACCTGGATGTATCTGGGTGATCAGGATTTTGCCACCCATATTTATCGTACCGAACAGCGTCGACAAGGTGTTCGTCCGTCTGAGATCGCTCGTCACATCGCCCATCGCCTAGGTGTGCAGGCCAACATTATTTTACCCACCGATGATTGCATTCAGAACCGGGTCAAAACCGACCAGGGTTGGCTTGATTTTCAAAGCTATTTTGTTCGTGAGCAGTGTCAGCCACAGATAGAGCAATTTGCTATCGAGGGTATTGAGCAGGCAACTGCTACTGAAGAAGCGCTGCAGGCGATCGCCGAAGCAGACTTGATCGTATTTGCGCCCAGTAATCCGATAGTGAGCATCGGCGCGATCCTAGCGATCCCCGGTATTTGTCAGGCTCTGGTCCGGTCGTCGGCTTATAAGGTTGCGGTCTCGCCACTGATCAACGGCCAAACCGTCAAAGGCCCCGCCGACAAAATGATGACCGCAGCCGGCTATAGCTGTGATCAAAACGGAATTGCCGACTGTTATAGAGGACTGATCGATGCATTGGTGATCGACCCGTCCGATAGTGACGCTGCTGCAGGGCTAATGGCTAACGGATTAGCGGTGTTGACCATCCCAACGCTGATGACCACGCGGCGGCACAAAATCGATCTAGCAGAAGCCGTGGTTGAATTTTTTACGCGCAATCAGGTTGCCGATAGTGATCGGGTAGCGGCAGGCGATGGCGCGTTATTGATGACGATGGCGAGCTAACGGGAGGCTAGGTGATGAAGAACCTTATTGTGATACCGATGGCAGGCGATGGCGCGTTATTGATGGCTAAGGCGAGCTCAGGAGGCTAGGCGATGAAGACACTTATTGTGATACCGATGAAAGATCCGCAGCAATCCAAGCAGCGCTTATCGGCTGTGCTCAGTCCGAGACATCGACAGCAGTTAGCGCTGTCGCTGTTTGAACAAACGCTGAGTTTTTTCCGTGATCGCTTTGGCAGCTACCCGGTGCTGGTGGTGACCAGTTCCAGTCGTATTCGGTCTATGGCAGAGAGTTACGGAGCCTGGGTGCTGATAGAGAACCCTTCCACCGGACTTAACGGCGCGGCCAGTTTGGCGGCGCAGTGGAGCTGCGCTCATGGCTTTGATGCCCAGTTACTGATTCCGGCAGATATTGCGGTGTTGGATCCGCAGGAGATCGGCCAGCTACTTGACCAGCGCCGGGAGATGCCCTGGGTATCCATCTGTCCTGCCGACGATGGTGGCACCAACGCCCTGATGACGTCGCCGCCGGACGCGGTGCCATTCCACTTCGGCGTTGATTCCAGTGAGGCGCATCTGGCTGCCGCACTCAAGTTCGGTGTGCACTCTGTGCTGATGGAGTTGAAACATCTGGCATTTGACGTTGATTGTCCGGTTGACCTGGAGCAACTGGCCACCTTGCCCAATCGAATTCCAGCGCAGGAGGTATTGAACACATGCAACATTCACTGAACCCTACTGGCAAAGCGGCCGTAGAGGATGAAGTAAGTATCCAGGTAGTGCCCGGGTTGCCGGATATTCAGCCTGGTGATGATCTGGTCGAACTGCTGCTGGCATCGATGGACCGGCATCAAATCAGCCTCGAAGACGGCGACATTTTGGTGATCGCTCATAAAGTCGTTTCCAAATCCGAAGGCCGCATTGTTCGATTAGCAGATGTGAAACCTTCGGCTCAGGCGCTGGAGCTGGCGCAGACCGTTAACAAGGACCCGCGAAAAATCGAGGTAATTCTGAGCGAATCCAAGCGGGTGGTGCGGGCGGTTAAACGGCCGGAGCAGGAGGAGGGCACGTTAATCGCGGAGCATCGCTTGGGTTTTATCTGCGCCAACGCGGCTGTCGATGAATCCAACGTCGGGACCCCCGGTAGCGTGATTTTGCTACCCGAAGACCCCGATAAAAGCGCCTGGAAACTATGCCGAGGGCTGGAGCTGGCGACCGGAAAGAAACTGGGCGTGGTGATTACCGATACCTTTGGCCGTCCGTGGCGGATGGGTTTGGTGAACGTCGCGATCGGCTTGGCACGCGTGCCCAGCAAGGTCGATATGGCCGGCGAGCGTGATGCTTATGGCCGGGAGCTGTCGGTCACCGTTCCGGCTCTGGCCGATGAGTTGGCTGCCGCTTCTGGCTTACTGATGAGTAAAGAGGGCAAAAAGCCCGCACTGATTTTTAAGGGTGTCGAGTGGACACCGGGCAATAGCTCAGCACTCGACCTGATACGACCCCAACAGGAGGATCTGTTTCGATGAAAATTGCAATTTTAGGCGGTACTGGACCGCAGGGTAAGGGCTTAGCGTTGCGCTTTGCCGCTGCAGGCGTTGACGTTGTTATTGGCTCTCGAGATGGCGATCGTGCCGCCGAGATAGCCGCTGAATTAAACCAGCTACTCAATGCTCCAAATGCTGAAATCAGCGGTGCGGACAATATTGCCGCGGTGCACGCTGCCGACGAGGTGGTCATCCTGGCTGTTCCCTATTCAGCGCACGATGCCACATTGGATGCCATCAAGTCGGCCCTTAGTAGCAAAATTCTGGTCGATATCGTGGTACCGCTGGCCGATGGCGATCCCAAGGCGGTTGCGATGCCTGCCGAAGGGTCCGCCACCGAGGCGGCCCAGGCATTGTTGGGCGCTGATATCCCGGTGGTCGGAGCACTGCACAATGTTTCCGCAGCTACCCTGAACAAACTGGATCAGCCGATCAATTGCGACATTTTGGTCTGCGGCAACGATCTGGCGGCTAAAAACACCGTGATCGAACTGATCCAGCGTTTGGATGTACAGGCCTATAACGTCGGCCCGGCCGTCAATGCGCGCTGTGTCGAGGCGATTACGCCGATGCTGATTCGTTTGAATATCTCCAAGAAGGTGCCGTTCTCTCATGCCGGGATAAAGATCTGGGCACCTGGTACCTGAACCCGTTTTCTTACCCATAAAAACAACATTGTATAACTCGGAGAAACACTATGAAATTTGGTATCACTTTTAAGGGCTTTGTTAGCCCAGAGCGTGCTCGTAAATTGGCCAAGCAAGCGGAAGATGCTGGCTTCACTCACTGCTGGTTCTACGATTCACACATCCTTTGGCGTGAATGTTATCCAGCCATTGCGATGTGTATGGAGCATACCTCCAAGATCAGCTTTGGCCCCTGTGTCACCAACCCCAATTCTCGTGACTGGTCTCTGGCCGCTAGCTTGTTCGGGTCGCTGGCGTTACAAAGCAATGGCCGCTTCCATGTCGGTTTGGGGCGCGGCGATAGTGCGGTACGGGTGATGGGTAAAAAGCCGGCTAATCTGGCACGGGTCGCCGAGTTCACTCAGAAAGTTAAAGCGATGGTACGCGGCGAAGAGGTGATCTATGGCGAGTGCCCTGAGCCGGTCAAGCTACCCTGGGCGAACGGCTATGAGCTGCCGGTCTATATCGGCGCCTACGGTCCTAAGGCGCTGCAGACTGCCGGTGAGGTTGGTGATGGTGTGGTATTGCAGATTGGCGAGCCTACGATCGTCAAATGGCTAGCCGACCAGGCGATTGCTGCCGGTGAAGCGGCGGGTCGTGACATGAGCAATTTCGAAGTCATCACCTCGGCACCGGCCTTTACCGGTGACAAGGCGGCGGGTATTGAGGCGACTAAGTGGTTCCCTGCGATGGTGGGTAACCATGTGGCAGATATCGTCGAGAAGTACGGTTCCACCAGCGGCGCTGTACCTGAGAGTCTGACGGCGTATATCGCAAACCGTAAGGGTTACGACTATTCCAAGCATGGCCAGAGTGACAATCCCTATCTGGATTTTATCACCCCTGAAATTGTAGAAAGTTTCTGCGTTTTAGGCGATATCGATTCTCATATTGCAAAGCTACAGGAGCTGGAAAAGGCCGGAACTACGCAATTCAATATCTATCTGGATAGCGGGGATGAAGAGCGAATCATTGCCGACTACGCCGAAGCAATCATTCCAAAATTTACTAAATAAGCCCGCATTGCTTGACGCCAGCCCGCCTGAACAGCTCAGGCGGGTCAGTTGATAGGGGCGGTTTTCACTCGGTCGTTGCGCTGATCCATTCGGAATCTAAGATCCAGACTCTCAATTGTGAAGTAAACCGCTCGACTCGTAAAAGGAGTTCGTTATGTTCCAGCCCGCATATACAGAGTCGTTTTCAAAATCGGTGACGGTCCCTATGCCGACGGAGTACGGCGAGTTTCGGATGACGGTGTATACCGAACGCAGCAATGATCGGGAGCATATGGTGCTGGAGATGGGCGAGCCAAGGCAGCAGGAGACGGCGCTGGTTAGGCTCCATTCTGAGTGTGCCACTGGTGATCTATTTGCGTCCAAGCGTTGCGATTGCGGCGCCCAGTTGCAGCACTCGCTCAAGCAGATAAGCGCAGAAGGTTGCGGGGTGTTGGTTTACCTGCGTCAGGAAGGTCGGGGCATCGGCCTGAGCAATAAGCTTAAGGCATATCAACTGCAGGACCGAGGCTTGGATACCATCGATGCCAATCTAGCGTTGGGATTTCAGGCTGACGAGCGTTGCTATGACCTTGCTGCCTCGATTCTCAAGTCGATGGGGCTCAAGCGAATTCGCTTGTTAACCAACAATCCGGACAAGGTCGATGCACTGGTTGAGGAGCATATTCAGGTGGATCAACGCATTCCAATAGAAGTAGGGCATGAGGTGGAAAATGCAGGTTATTTGGCCGCAAAAAAGCATCGAATGGGACACTTTTTAACCCTCGCTTCATAAGCAACGGAACATTGCCTAACGCGTTATTGTTTTAAAAAAATCTAAGGCTGCTAATAAAAATAAAACCCTAAAGAGATGAATTTAAATATGAATTTGAAAATATCAGTGCCAAGTTTATTGGGAGGCGTGTGCATTCTCGCCTCTGCATCCGTGTC
>CAXBEA010000139.1:0-7719 GCA_963974645.1 uncultured Neptunomonas sp.
CCCCTCAGATTTACGTGCCGCATGGGCGAAAGCGGCGGTGTCGGCAGACCGCAAGGCGTCGGCCATCGCATCATCGAGTTCCAGCAGTTCAAAGATACCGACCCGGCCGCTGTAGCCGGTGTTGTTGCAGTACGTACAACCGCTGCCATGATGCAATTGTAGCTTCTGGCGTTGCACCCCAAGCTCCTCCAGCCAAGCCTGCTCGGTATGGCTGGGGGTGTAGGGGGCCTTACAGTGGACACAGATTTTGCGTACCAGCCGCTGCGCCAGCACTCCACGCAGCGCAGAAGCAGCCATAAAGCCTTCGACACCTAGATCCACCAGCCGCATCGCCGAGCTGATCGCATCGTTGGTGTGCAGGGTCGAGAGCACCAGGTGACCGGTCATCGCTGCCCGCATCGCTATAGCAGCCGTCTCGTTGTCGCGGATCTCACCCACCAACAAAATATCGGGATCCTGCCGCAGGGTTGCCCGGAGTACCGTGGCAAAGGTCAGCCCTATCTTCGGATTAACGTTAATCTGGTTGACCCGTTCGAGCCGATATTCCACCGGATCCTCGACGGTAATCACCTTTTTGCTGGGCTGGTTAAGCTCCATCAACGCACCGTACAGGGTGGTGGTTTTACCGCTACCTGTAGGGCCGGTAACCAGAATCAAGCCGTGCGGCTGATGGATCAAACGGCGGAAACGCCTGAGAGTGTCGTCGGGCAATCCCGCCTTATCCAACCCTATGCTACCTCCGGATTGGTCGAGCAGACGCATCACCACCGATTCGCCATTTTGAATCGGCATCGTCGAGATCCGCACATCCAGATTACGGCCACTGACGTTGATGTTAAAACGCCCATCCTGCGGCAGCCGTTTTTCCGAAATATTCAGCTCAGCTATCAGCTTAAGCCGCAGTACCAATGCGGTGGCAACCCGGGTCTCCTTAACCACGTGTTCCTGCAGCACCCCATCGACCCGTTGGCGGATTCGAAGCACCTTTTCGTCGGGTTCGATATGAATATCAGAGGCTTTAACCTGCACCGCATCTTCAAAGATCGACTGCAGCAGCTTCACCACCGGCACTTCGGAATCATCGCTGGCGGCGAGATCAGCCAGGTCGAAAGCATCGTCGGCGATCTCTTCATCCAGTTCAACCGCTAAGCTGGAGATCTCGCTGGTCCGCCGGTAGACCCGATCTAAGGTACTCAGCAGCTGGCTTTCAGCCACCACCGCCTGCCGTAGCGGTTTCGGCAGCAAGCGTTGCAACTCATCGAACGCAAACAGATCCATCGGATCGGCCATGCCGACCAGAAAATGATCCTCATGTTCTTTCAGCACAATAGAACGGAAGCGGCGCGCGTGAGCTTCAGAGAGGCGCGCCACCTCTTTGGGATTAAACGCGTACCGGGTCAGCTCAACCGCAGGGATATTGAGCTGCTGCGATAGGAACTCGATAAAGCGGTTCTCGGTCACCATCTCCAGGGCGACCAGGGTACGTCCCAGTTTCTGCCCGGTCTGCTTCTGCTTAGCCAATGCGTCCATCAGCTGGAGTTCGGTAATGACGCCGTTCTGGACCAGCAGATCACCGATACGAATTTTCTTACCTGGGGCCGTCATGATCGCTCCTAGCCCCCCAATTGGGTCAGACGTTGACTGACGAAATCAGCCAGTGCAGATGACAATTGAGGGATTTTAAACACATTTTGATAGGCTCTTTCCGCCTGTTCTGGTTTTTTTTAAAGCTTCTAGAGAGAGTGCCAAATCGATTCACCAGCTGGGTTCGTCGGCCCTGGTCTGAAGCAGACCAGGGTATGCCTCGGCAGCCTGCTTGTGTTCACCGGCAGCGTGCAATGCTGCGGCACGAATCTGGTGAAACTCTGGATCCGTAGCCAGCTCGGGCGGGGCATCCTGTAACAGCTCAAGAGCCGCGCTTAACTCACCCGACTGAATCAACAACCCTGCCCGAAGTTTACCCAATTCAGGGTGCAGCGGGTCCATTGCCAGACCGGCAACGATTAATTGCTCTGCCTGGAGCCGCTGGCGACGATTCAGCTGGGTTAAGGCTCGAGCAACTGCATCTACTGTGATTCCTGAGCGTTTCGCTTACTATTGACGGAGGATTGCAGCTCTAGCTGAATTCGTCGACTACCCTTGCTTAGCACCACCGAACCGGGCTCAATCGCCACCACATCAGCCCCCCGCACGCGCTCACCTTCCCGGACACTGATACCATTGATAACTGCACGACGCGCTTGGGCACTGATTCTAATCGCTTGTAACTGCCACGGGCTTGCCGTTTGGGCCACTGCTTCAGCGCCTCCGGGCTGCACAGCTGGCGGACGGGTTGGATCCACGGCGGCCTGAGCAGGCACGACACCTTGAGCAAACACCAGCAGTAAAAACAGCAGGGCACCTAAAAGGCTACGACTAAACACTTAACCACGCCTGTGTAGAGCTGAGGGTGTAAACCTGCAATATCACCCGAGCCTGGGGATAGTCGCCAACCTGGTAATCGATACTGTCCCAAAACAAGGACTTGTTCGATTCCTCAACCGCCTTTAAAAAGCCTTGAACCTGAAAGAAACTCCCCTCCAGCTCCAGCTCCAGATTATGCCTAAACAAGCCCTGTGCAGCGGCCGGATCGCCACCACTGCCAGCGACATCAATGTTTACCGGTGTCGCCTTACGCGCACCGACCAGCTTGACGCCCTGATGCCCCTGTAAAATCTGCTGCAGTAGCTCGACCATCTGCCGAGGCTCGACCAGTGACGCAGAGCGAATTTTTAACTGCTGCGCGTTCGCTGCATGCTGCTGCTGAAAACTGTCGATCTGTTGTTGCAATACCAGATTGGGGTCCTGGACCTTCAGCGCCTTGGCCAAGGCGAGATCAACACGGGCCTCTGCCGCTTCGGCCTTTAATGTCTGCACGCTACGGGCAAGCATCGCGTTCTCCTGTTGCGCCGGCTCTATCAAGTAGGTGAAGGTCGGAAAGGCCAGCGCCACGACCAGCGTCAGCAAAATAAGTACCCGTTCACGCAAACTCATGGCGTCAAAGCGAGCGGCCCAGCTACGTAACTTCTGCATCAGGCACCCCCTCTTGCTGGCCGATTGCCGCGGAGCTTAAATTCGATACCGGCCTTAGCCTCGGTCAGCTCAAACTGATCAAATTGAGCATCTTGATACGCGGATGCCTGGCCTAATCGTTTCAAATATTTAGGGATCAGTGCCGCATTATGGGCTTGGCCCTGCAATGCAATCTGGGCCCCACTTTCAGTCGCCTGAATCCTGGTTAACCAGACTCCGCTAAGGGCTTGCTCTGCCAGCCCTGCCAATAGCGAGGAGAAGATTCCGCCCCCTGGTGGGGCCAACTGCGCCAGCATATCACCAAAGCGGCGCTGAGCCGCCAGTTGCTGCTGCAGCCTATCGCGTGTCTGCCGCAACTGTGGCGATTCGGTCTTGGGACGCTTCTGCTCTCGCAACGTCTTGGTTTCCGACTCCAGCTCGCTTTTCTGCTGTTTTAGCGTCGCAACCTCCTGCTGGAGACTGCTCAGTTCTCGGGTTTCAAGTACCGAAACCACCACCAGCAACAGTGTGAGCCCCAGTACAACCAACAAAGAAGTCTGTGCAGATACCGGCGTCCGTACTTTCTCAGGCGTTATAAAAAGATTGATCTGCTGCTTCACGTGGAGCCCTCCGGTAGCACGGCGGCAACAGCCAGCATAACCTGGAGCTGAAGCGTCGAGGTCAGCGGCGGTTCGCAGCTAAAATATTCACCCAGATCCAGCTGCACCAACTCAACGTCCAAGTTATAACGCAACTGCCCCAACAGCGGTGTCTCACCCGACTGCAGCGGACAAACCAGCAGCCGCAAACAGGGGGGTTTGCCAATTTGGCTTTCGAAATAGTCCAACGAGCGCTGCAGATCGAGCACCATGTTACTGGCGCGGGATTCTATATCAACGGCATCGGTCGAGATCAACGCAGCGGGGGTATCGACCTTGCGGGTCAGGTAGAGGTCATTATCCGAGACTAAACTGATGATACTGGTCGGTGCCTGCAGCCCCAAAATAGCCGTGCCCAGGGTTTTTCCTTCCAGAGCTTTCAATCGTAACAATGCCAACTCGGGAATTTCGATCGCATCAAGAGTCAGACCCGCAGCCAGAATAAAGGCAAGAATTTTCTGCGATAGCGAGGGTTCGATAATGGCCACATAGAGCATTTTATTGCGGCCACGGTAGGCGTCCTCGGGCAGAGGAAAGAAATCGATCACCGCGGCGGAGATATCAAACGAGACCATATCCTTGATCTGCCAGCGCAACGCTTCCTTCATCTCAAGCTCAGAGACGGCAGGCGCTTCCACCAACAGCAAGTTGTAATCTTTTGGGCGCAGCATCCAGGTTGTCGCACAACCGCCAACACCCCAGCTATGTACTGCCGCTTTCAACAGTTCCGGGGTATCGAGCTTGCACTGATCCAGCTGTTGGCAACGCAACGGATTAGCCTGACGCTCGTCGTAATGAGCGAACCCAAGCCCGCTTTCATTAAGAGCCAAACCGACCCGTCCGCGACCCGGTTTCTTCTTAGTAAGCAGACTGATCAGACCCTTCCCCTTTTTCCATAGTAGACCGCACATCCTAAGCTCGTTTTTTAACACAGGCCACCATCGATTACCACGCAAGCAACCGACCCCGTTACAAAGAGATCCCTAAGGATTGTTGACTCTAGCTCAGGGTGCGTGTTTAATACGCCCCGATTACGTTGCCCGGATAGCTCAGTCGGTAGAGCAGAGGATTGAAAATCCTCGTGTCGGCGGTTCGATTCCGTCTCCGGGCACCACTACTTCTTCTTTTGTATCAGCACCTTACACACCTTCCTGCTTTAACTTACTCTACACCTGACTTCTCTATGTAGACGTAATGTAGACACCTGAAATATCTTCAACACCTTAATCCATAAGGCTTTTCCACTCAGTTACATTGTACCACTCTAGTTTACCTGTTCCTCCTTTTAATGACGCCGACTGAAGCCGTTGATGGCTTACTCGGCTCTATCATATATTGATGCTCTCGCTGGCCTGTTCGCTCCTCTCATATGGGCTCTATGCCATCGACTGCTGAAGTGGGCCTCCTCTGTCTAGTAGGTATGGATTTTGCTCTTTGTGCCTTGTCCAACATAACGCTTGGAGAAAGAGTCTCCGCACGGAGCTACCAAGGTTCTTCACCTAGTTTCAGGCACATCAAATCAATAATGACGTTCACTGTTCTTCTTGGCATACTCTGAGTCTATTAACCCATTGAAGGAAATGGACATCTAGCAGGGTCAGGGAAATGGATTTCACACCTATCTATACAGCGCTATTGGGATTTTGGTATCTGATACCGTTTTTCCTGTTTGTAGGCATATCTCGTACACCATGGTTCAAAGGCTTCATTGGCGAGGCTCAGGTGAACCTAGCGGCTAAGTTCTTACTGGATAGAAAACAGTACCACTTAATAAATAACGTCACTCTGCCTACGGATGACGACACAACTCAGATTGATCACATCATTGTCTCTAGGTTCGGTGTCTTCGTTATCGAAACCAAGAACATGAAGGGTTGGATCTTTGGGTCTGCTAACCAGCCCTATTGGACTCAACAGATCTTTAGGCATAAATCCAAGTTTCAGAATCCTCTGCGCCAGAACTATAAGCATGTAAAGACATTGGAAGCGGCTCTGGATATTGAACCTAGCCACACCCACTCCTTGATCGTCTTTGTAGGTGACAGCACTTTCAAAACCGGCATGCCAGAGAACGTTACTTATGCTGGCGGTTTTATTCGTTACATTAAGTCCAGAACGGAACAGGTGTTATCGGATGCCCAGGTTCGACTGGTCATCCAGAAGATAGAGTCAGGCAGACTATCTCGATCCATCAAGACGCATGTTGAGCATGTAAAGCACGTTAAGGAAATCGCTCAACAGAAGAACTCCGATCCTGAGTGTCCCAAGTGCAGTAGCACCATGGTTTTGAAAAAAGCCAAGAAAGGAGTGAGCATTGGTAATTGGTAAGTAGTTCTGGGGTTGCAGTCAGCTCCCTAGGTGCCGAGGAATAGTAGAACCTAATGTTTTAATTTAAGGTAAATCTATGAATTATAAGGAATACTTGGTTTTGAGATACTCGCTAGTCGAGGAAGCTCAGAAGGCTATTGATGTGAAGTCTATTCCAGACGTTAAAGGACAGGCACTTCTTCCGGCAATAGAGAATGATCGTGAATTTAAAAGCAATGGTGTTTTATATAGCGTCCTTGGATTCCATCTTTTAGGTACGTCTGTTGGGTACGACTACCCTGAAAACAGACTATATGTTGGAAAAATTGCAAAACTCAGAAAGCAGCAGACAGGTGAAAGAGTCCCTGGGGATATTGTAGAATTTGAGCACGATAACTGGATTCCAATAACGGTTGTTATTGATGTAAACACGCAGCACATATTTGTAAGAAAGGACTGGCGGTTTGGTACCCCTGAGCATATTACCAGGGCTCTGCAAGCTGCTTTTTCTGACCCCGTTCTCTCTATCTACAACCACAGAGTTTTTATCGAAGGAAAATCAGAACCTAGTGTTTTTTGGAACATTATCAACACTAAAGCAAAAGTATATAGGTTAGATTTTAAGCTTATTTCACCCAATATTCTCGACACTAACCTGAAAGCGAGAGACGCATTGAAAGCACTCAAAGAAGTGTTTGGTCAGGAAGAAATTGAGATTACGCTGAAAAATGATTCTGGTGAGCTTCAGGTCCCCACAGAGCCCACCTCCAACTATCTTGAATACATATCAGAAGGCGAAGGAAGCTGGAGTATTGTTACCGAAGGGGACAGAGGAGGTAAGAAGGCACACAGTAGCAATGAAAACATTGACACTGTTAACTTGCCTAGCATGGAGAGTGGGGCAGCTGATGATTTGCAACTACAACTCGGCCAGCTACCCGAACAAGAGCGCAGTGAAAACTATGAAGAAGCAAACCTGGGTGCAGAAGTTTATGCCACTCTCAAGTGCATGGGAAAAACTTAGGAAGCCCATACTCATAGGGGCTTATATTATCTCCTCAATGGTAGTGTGCTTTCTCAGCCTGCATTTTACAGATGCAGCTACGGAAGTATTGTTTGAAGAGGTATTAAAGGCGTTTCCCACTTTGTCTCTTTTTGGGACAACTTTGTCAGTTGCCTTGTTTACATATGTAGACAATATCTCTAAAGAGATTAGCGCCATTAGAGCTAGCAAGAAAAAACTTGAAAGAGCTTTATCTGAGCTCGGATCATTGAAAAGAGAAGTGATCATTAATTCAGTGTTTATTATAGCTCTGTATATACTGGACCTCGCTGCGAAGGGGGTAGTTAAGGCATTCGCTCCTGATACAGCTCCGTTTGAGTTCTTTTTCTGGATGATACTATCTATTAGGTTTAGTCTGTTTACGCTTGCCGTTTTGGCTGTTTCAGTGCAGGTACGCGGATTACTTGTTGCTATTGAATATAGAAATGTAATCCACTCTAAGAAAGCATCAGGCAAGTAAATCTGACTGAATCTATTTTGATTTCCATAGCTTGATGGAACGGAATCAGAAGTATGCTTTTAACCAGCTTGATTAAGTTCCTGTAAAAATGACATTGATTCCGTTGTCTTCGGATAGCAACGGGGTCTTGCTTTTTGCTTATCCTGTTTTATAGGCTAAGTGACCGCTCCGTCGCACGA
>CAXBEA010000140.1:0-7559 GCA_963974645.1 uncultured Neptunomonas sp.
TCAGCTGCGGTATCGGGTCTGCTTATTTTTTCGTTGGCGTCGATGAATAAAGTCACCGGCACCGGATTTGACCAGAAATGCACCGAACAGGATAAACATAAATACGTAGGTCCAGGAGATACGGGCGATGGTGCCAAACATCCCTTCACCGCTAAAGAAACTCCGGAACATCAGGGTTTCAAAACTTAACCCGGGGAAATTGAAGATCCCGCCCAGGTACTGACCCCACCAGAACACATAGCTCAACGCGACCAGGATTAGTACCGGAATAAACCAGCCGGTGGTGCGTCGGGTCAGCTCAAGAGCAATCAGGATAGCGAGGATAGAGGCGACCCAGTCGCTGGCGATAAAGCTCACCCCGCGTTCATAGAGGGCGTTCTCAAATAGAATCAGGTACAGCGTGCAGGCCACTGCGGTGAGGCCGATCAGCAGATCGAGCGCCAACGCCAGTTTGGGTGAGCGCGGGGCTTTTTGGATCGGCACCATCAGGGCGCAGATCAAGGCAAAGCCACCGAAGTGGATCGCCGATACCCAGAGCTCTGACAGGGTGCCGAGGGTATTGAAATAGATATGAGTTAGCGCGAAGCCGATCCCTAGCCAGTAGACGGCCCTCCCCGCCAGGCTGTTTTCGCTGCGCTGGGCGAGTTCTAGTTTCTTCAGCTTGCGCTGGGTTTCCTCAGCGGAAAGTGAACTGCTGGGGTTACTGCTAGGATTATCGAGGGGGTCACTATGCGAATCGGTTGAGGGGGTGGAGGCCATGACGCTACCTGCTACGTGGGTTCGATTGGGCGTGGAATTGCTTGCCGAGCGCGATGTAGAGCTCGGCAAGCACTGGGAGACAAGCGCTTTGGTTATTCCACGATCAGCGGTGCAGGGATCTTGATCCCCTGTTCACGGTAGAAGCGTGCAGCACCTGGATGCAGCGGTACCGGCAAGCCTGCAATCGCTTTTTCCAGACTCATCGCCTTGGTAGCCTTATGAATACCATTCAAGAAAGGCAGGTTTTCATAAATGGTCTTGGTGAGCAGATAGACATGTTCTTCGGGGATGTCATCACGTACTGCCAGGAAGTTAGGCTGGGCGATGGTGTGGGCATCTTTGCTCTGACCAGGATAGGTGTTGGCCGGAATGGTGTAAGGGGTCCAGAGCTCATAACGACCGTTGGCACGCTTAGTCTGCTGTTCGTTGAAATCCAGAATCGTGACCTCTTCACCCAGCGCAGCAAAAGCCCGGGTTACGGCGCTAGCAGGCACCCCAGCAGGGGTGTTCATGCCGACAATAGAGCCGTTCTGCAGTGCATCCGCGCTGGGACCGTAGCCCATATAAGCCAGATCAAAATCATCGGCATTAATCCCCAAACCGGTCAGGATCTGGCGACCTGAGCCTTCGGTACCAGAATTACGCTTACCGATCGAAAACTTCTCTCCAGAGAGGTTTGCCAGATCGTCAACGCTGCCTGTTTTCGCATACTTAGTCAGCACCACGAAATGCTCGACGTTCTGCCACAACATACTGATAGAACGCAGTTTTTTCTGTGGCCCACTATCTTTAACCGCCCCCTCGCCGTTCCAAGCCCAGGCACCGTAGAGCCCTTGTAGAATGGCAAACTGGGCTTCATTCTCGCGCAGCATTTTGACGTTTTCGCCCGATCCCGCAGAGCTGATCGCCGACAATGAGATATTGTGTGCAGGGGCCAATTTGACCTTAGAGAGTGTCGCCAGAGCAACGCCCACTGGGTAATAGGTGCCGCCCGTCGATGCGGTGGCTAGGATGTAAGAACTATTTTCGGCAGCCTGTGCAGGTTGCAGGGTTAGCGCCAAGGAGGTGCCTAGGGTTAATGCCAGTCCCAGCCCTTTGATGAAATGTCGTTTGCTGTTTTGCATGATGTGGATCCTTATCTGCTTGTTGTTATTAAGAATAGTCTTCCCGTACCTCAGATGTAGCAATCGCTATGCCATCACCATAAATAAATCTTATTGCGTTGTTTTATAGAGCTAATTTAAATCGACAAGGTTGAAGCGACGCTGCGATAGGCCATAATCAGCCTAGCCTAGCGGGCGCAATAAGCAAGATCTTGCTCATCACTCCGAGGAATGGCTTAAAGCGTTACCTTTATTCTCAGCTAGACCCGTTCGCTCTGGCCCGATCGCGACCAAGGCGGGATTACGGCTGCATCGAGGCTAATTAGTGGCTAGCAAGGCGAGGCTGCAGGCAAGTTTTCGCCTACTCGGTGTGATCGCTGCGGTTGATACCGTACTTCTGCATTTTTTGATTCAGGGTCCGCCGGGGCAGATCCAGCAGCTCCATGACCGCCTGGACATTGCCCTGCTGTTTCTGCAAGGCTTGGCGAATCACCTGCGCCTCGAAGTTCTGCACCTGCATCGACAGCGGCATGCCGATGTCTTGCGGATCGGTCAGAATTGGTGCCGCTGGATGCAGCAGTTCGGTCAGATTTGAGCGCGGGTCTAAACCATAGCGGGTGGCGATGTTACGCAGCTCACGGACATTGCCTGGCCAGGGGTAGTGTTGCAGGGTGCGGAGTTCCTGACCGCTGCAACTGGAATAGGTATGCCCCTGTTCCGCTGCTGCTTGACGGGCGTAGTGCTCGAACAACAGCGGTATGTCCTCTTGGCGTTCGCGCAGCGGCGGAATATAGAGCTGGCCCAGGTTGAGTCGATAATAGAGATCCTGACGGAACGCCTCGTTGCCCTTCAGCTCCTCTTTGGTGGCCGCGATCACCCGTAAATCAACCGTTCTTTGCTGGTTTGAACCCAGTCGCTCAATGCTGCCTTCCTGCAGCGTACGGAGCACCTTGACCTGCAAGTTCAGCGGCATGCTTTCGATCTCATCCATAAACAGGGTGCCGCCGTCGGCGTATTCGAATTTTCCCACCCGACGTTTATTGGCACCGGTAAAGGCGCCGGCTTCGTGGCCGAACAGTTCACTCTCGAACAGGTTTTCGGGGATAGCGCCGCAGTTAAGCGGCACAAAGGGCTGGTCTGCTCGGGGGCCGAACTCGTGCAAACACTGGGCGACCAGTTCTTTGCCGGAGCCGGTCTCACCGGCGATGATCAAATTGGTGTCGATCTGAGCCAAGCGGAGGATATCCCGGCGTAGTTTTTCCATCGCGGGCGACAGTCCGATCAGCCGTGCTTCGATCCCCTCGCTGCCGGCCAGCCGGGTTTGCAGGCGTTGATTTTCGAGGCTGAGGCGACGCTTTTCGCAGCCGCGCTGAATCGTTTCCACCAGCCGCTCGGGATCAAAAGGCTTCTCGATAAAATCGTAACCGCCCTCGCGAACCGTGGCGATGGCCATATCGACGCTGCCGTGACCGGTCACCAGAATCACCGGTAAACCCGGTACCCGCTGCAACGCCTGCTGCAGTAACTGCTGGCCATCCATCCGGGGCATCTTGACGTCGGTGACCAGGATCCCGGGATACTCGGGATGCAGCGCTTCCAGCGCCTTGAGCGGATCGGCGTAGTCGCAGACCTCGAACCCGGCAAGCTCGAGCCACTGGCGGGTCGTCTGGCGCACCAGATCTTCGTCATCCACCAGCATTACCTGTCCACGCGTCGTCATAGTCATCCCGGTATTAAAGGTTATTTTGTGCAGTATAAAGCGGTAGCGTTATCTCAAACACTGCGCCGCCATCGGCTTGGTTATCCGCGCTGAGGCTCCCTGCCAGATCGCGGACGATGCCATAACTGATCGATAATCCAAGCCCCAGCCCCTGACCCAGCTCCTTGGTTGAGAAGAAAGGATCAAACAGATGCTCCAGAACCTGTTCTGATAGGCCCGTGCCCGAATCACAAACGGCGATACTTGCATGCTCAAGGCCCTGGGTTAGAACGATCCTGAGTTGTTTCGATTCACTCGTTGCCATGGCATCCAGCGCATTACTGATCAGATTGATCAGCACTTGCTCCAGTCGAGGTTGATCAGCCAGCACTTCGGGGGGCTGCTCACCTTCGATCTGCAGCCTAACCTGCTCCTGCTTCAAACGGACATCGAACATCGGCAGGACTTGATCAAGGGTACGCTGGATCGACACCTGCTGTAGTTTTTCCGGGCGCTTATGGGCGAATGTCTTTAGCTGCTGAGTGATCAGCGCCATCCGCTCGGTCATCTGTACGATCTGCGACAGGGTTTTCTCTGCGGTTTCATATTGACCGCGTTCGAGCAGCAAGCGGGTGCTGAAAATAGAGGTGCGGATCGCCGTCAGCGGCTGGTTAAGTTCGTGGGCAATCGCTGTGGACAGGGTGCCCAGCGCTGCCAGTTTGGATTGCTGGATCAGCTCGGCCTGGGCGTCATGTAGGGCCCGGGTGCGCTCCTGAACCCGCTGCTCCAACGCCTCATTGGCTTGCTTCAAGGCATGTTCGGCACGCTTACGTTTAGTGATGTCGACAACGGTTGCCAGATAACCGTCTTCCCCTTCCCAGGCGATGGGATTGATAGAAATCATCAGCGGGATGTAACTGCCATCACCGCGAACGCCCAAGCCTTCGAGCAGGTTAATCGGTTGAAAACGGCGTCTATTGGAAAGCTTTGCAGTCAGGTTCTGCAGCTGTGACTGCGCCGCCGGAGCGGCAAGCAGGTTGTCGATAGGAAGCGTTAGAATTTGCTCCTGGCGTACGCCGAAATCGGTCAGAGCCCGAGGGTTGATAAAGCGAACCCTGCCACGCTCGTCAAGCACGATCAGTCCCGCCTGGGTATTGCTGATAACGGCACGTTGTTGCGCTTCGTTCTTGAGCCGCAGCTCACGGGTCTCGCGCAGGGAGAGAATCTTCAGGCGTCGCTCGCGGATAAAAAGCACCAGCAGTGCCGCCGCCAACCCGCCGCCGAGACTAAACAGCAGCACCGATCTGAGCCGACTCTGCATCACCGCCAGTTCAGAAAGGAAATGCACATTCCAGCGCAGGTCGTCGAGCAGCACCGATTGCACCAGATAACCCTTGCCAGTCGTATCCTTGAGTAACGCGATACGGGTGTTGTCCTGCAATAGATCGGTACTCCACTGATAGGGCAGGATTGTTGTAGATGTTTCTAAACGGGTATCTGCATCGGTGGCTGTGGCTGTGGCTGTGGCTGGAGAGGCGGAGTTCGGTAAGCGCTGATAGCGCATCGACTCCAGACTCGATAGGAATATCACCCCGGATCGATCACTGACCGCTAGATGCTCGCCGGTTGCCGGCCAGTTATCTTGAAGCAACTGCAGATCGACGCTGATCACCGCCACGCCGATCAATACTTCACGTTGGTAAATAGGTGCAGAGAGAAAATAGAGCGCTGAAACACCTTCATCCGGGGCTAGATAGCCGCCAAACTCCTCCCCGGCCAGCGCCTCCAGGAAGAAGGGCTGATTGGCGTAGTGCTTACCCATTTCACTCAAAGAGCTGCGCCAGTCGCTGCTGGCGACAACCTGCCCCTGAGCATTCAATACCGACCAGTGGCTGGTGCCTGATACTTGGTTGGTTTGCTCAAGGAAACGATTGACCTTATTTTCAAGCCCCGCGCTGCCCCCCTGCAACAGCTGTTTAACATCCTCGCTCTGGGAGAGTACGTAAGGCATCGGCTTAAAGCGGTTGAGATCGCGGCGGATACCGTTGATGTAAGCCAGTAGCCGATTCTCGCCGTGGCGGTGCAGTTCCGCCAGCGACCAGTCGCGGCTGTAGTCGTAAGCCTGCCAGGAAAAAAGCAGCGTCAGCACCAGCGCCAGACAGAAAATGCTCAGGCTGCTCAGGGACTTCAACCGGGTAAGGCTCGCTCTCATGCTCGGATCCCGTAGGCGACATAACGTACAAAGACTATCAATAACCTGAATTGATTGAGAGATCCAGGTGAGGTTTATGGTGGATAGAAGATATTCAGCGACTGAAAATCAACGCTTTCGTAGCGAATTATTCAACGCACCCAACATGATCAACCCGCCTCCCAGCCAGGTCCAGAGGGTTGGCAGCTCATTAAAAAACAGCGCCCCCAGGATGATCGAGAAAACAACCTGGATATAGGAATACGCCGCTGCTTTACCCGCTTCTTCTACCGCCATCGCTTTGGTCAGCCCCACCTGGCCAACCTGGGTAAATAACCCAACCAGCAGCAACAGCAGCAGCGCTTCACCGCTCGGGATCACCAAGTCAGTACCGAGCAGGGATAACGCAACTGGCAAGGCGATCATCGGGAAATAGAAAATAATCACAGAGCTGTCTTCGCTCTGGCTCAGGCGCCGCACCAGCACATAAGCCACCGCACTACCCAGCGCGCCCAGAAGAGCAGCCATGACACTGAGCCCGGGTAACGCCAGTACCGCATTGGCACTTAACTCCGGCCTCAGCATGACCCCAAGCCCGGCGATGCTTAAAACAATGCAGATGATCGTGGCGGTCTGAATCCGCTCCTTGAGAAACCAGAGCGCGATTACTGCAGTGAAGGCCGGGTAGGTGTATTGCAGGATCGCCGCTTCAGCCAGCGGCAGCCTGGTCACAGAAAAATAGACACAGATAAGCGCCAGGGTGCCGACAGCGCCTCTGGCGATCAGCAACGGTTTGTTCTGGCCCCAGACGGAGAGTCGCTTGCGTTTGATATCCAGATAACTGATCACCAACGACACCACGGCCCGGGCGGCGACAATCTCCAGCACCGGAATCCCCAAGCCACTGACAGCCTTGACGCAGGCCGCCATGAGCGCAAAACCCAACGCGGAGAGCAGCATGTAACGCAAACCTGGAGGAAGACTGAGCATCGCTAGAGAGGGATTCCAAGGAGAGGTTGGCGGTACGGGATGTTACCACAACCCTGGATGGCGACGTTGCTGAGGTGGGCCTGTAACTGCGGTTCTTATTAAGGTCAACGCGAAGGTTACGCGGCAAGAAAAATTCTCTCGAACAGCGGCAGGCCGCTCAAACAGTGGGCCGAGGCCGCCGCAGAAAGCGGTTATATCGGCACCCTGGTTTTTCTGGCCAGCCAATACCAACAAGACAGCGGAGGATTCAAGCAGGACCGCGAACGGGGTGCGCCGACCCACAGGAGCCAGTACCTCTCCGACCACAGGCGCTGGCGATGATTAGCTGGCTAGGGCTGGAGCACATACTCGAGCACATCAACAACTTGTTCGGTCGTTTGTGTCCAGCCCATGGCTGATGCGTCCACTTCTTTCAAGGGGTGGGTCGTTTCTTCAGAATGAAGCGTGACATAAGGCTTACCGATCGCGGCGCAGTAACCGGCATCAAAGGCTGCGTTCCACTGTTTGTACTTGTCTCCAAACCGGACAACGACCAAATCGGCTGTTTCGATTTGGCTTTTGGTACGAATGAAGTTTATCTTTGACGACTTATGGTCCCGCCAAAAGCTTGCAGATTCATATCCCAGATGATCGCCTGCTGCATCGCTGGCATCATGGTCAGTGATCGGAGATAGAAAGGTAATGTCTAGCCCCCGTGCTTTGGCACCTTGCTTGATTTCTTCTCTCCAGGCGCTGTGGATTTCTCCAGAAAGATAAACTGAAGTAACTATTCAGCTCATATCTGCCACGATCATCAAAACTGGGCCTCATCCGTATC
>CAXBEA010000141.1:0-7342 GCA_963974645.1 uncultured Neptunomonas sp.
CCGAATATCTCATTACTACATCTTGTGGCAAGAGGAGCTAACCGTCTACCCCGCTCCGTAAATTACAAACCAATCTCGGTTACGAGCACCGCGCAAGCGCTAAACGCCATGCCAGCGGTGGTTTAGCCACGGGGAAGGGTCGACTCGGCAACCGGCTGTAGTCAGAGACAGCGCTGCCCGCCTCCCCGCTCTCTTCCCCACACTGCTGCTCCAGTTGCTCGACCGTAGCCCCGTAGCGCAGCGCCAACTGCAACTGCGATTCTGGATCCAGCCTGAGGCCGTAGAAACGATAGATCGCGGCAACCAGGGCAATAGAGGCACTGCGCATATCCTTTTCGATCTCCTTAACCAGCGCCTCTCCCCAACCTATTTTGCTGGTGGTACTCAGGTCGCGTTCAAACACCCCCATATTCAGGGTATTGGCATTGTAGATCGCACGCTGAACCTCGGGCCGTCGGATCTGGATCTCCTCATCCAGCGCCAGCGCTACCCGTATTGCTAGCTGTTTTGCCGCGCCAACCCGCTTGTCCGTCGGTTCGGAAATATCTGGCTGCAGCTGAAACCGCTCCAACAACGCCTTAACCACCCGTACTTTACCTTTATCGGAGAGCTGAATACTGTCTTCGGTAATCTGCAGCCCTCGCCCCCCGCGAGTCGCGGAAAAAAACACCTCAGTTTCCGGATAGCTGGCCAAACGGCGCTTCCAGCGCTCCACCGTTTTAAGAAAATCGAGGTAGTCCCGCTCGGTGCGACGATAGGCCATGTATGCCTGGCCGTAGAGTGCTAACGCCTGGCGCAGGATGGGAATCAGGGTTTTGCGGCACGCCGTATCCGCCTTCACCTGCGCCACCAGGGTTTCGATATGGGTGGTGCAAAAGATCAGCAGCTCAGGCCCGGTCAGCCCCGCCGGACTGATCTGAGCACAGTTATTTAGCCGTTCGCTAGTTAAGGGGCTGCTAATTAACCAGCTGTGAGTCAGGTTGCCGCTATCGATGCTATCGCTGAGGTAACTGGCGAGCGCCAGCAGCCGGCTGTAGGCCCGTGCGCGGACAATTCGAAACTGCAGCCGTCGCTCCTCCAGCGCCTCGGTTTCTCGGGCAAGCCGGGATCCGCCGGCAAAACTGAACGCCAGCATAGGGATACGTCGTCCGCACAGCAGCTCGAACAGCAGGGTATAGATATCCTCGGCATCCTCCAGCGTCATCAGCAGATCATCATCGTCGTCGATGGCAGCGAAGATCCGCTCGATGAAATAGCGCCCCCGCACCACTCCCGCACGCTTGTCGTAGCTGACGCCCAAAAAGCGCGCCTCCAGGCTGTTGCCCAGGGCGGCAGAATGCTGGCGCAAAGACGCCACCAGCAGGGTCAACTCCTGATGATGCTGCTGCAGGATATCCCGGCCACGGCTTAGCATACCGGCCCGGCGAAACAGCTCGATCTCGGAGACCGCCTCGGCTAACCCAGCCGAGCCACCGATACTGCGTACCGCCGACGCCAACCATAGCGGCCCCAGATCGACGTCTTGCAATAGGATTCTGGCGGCCTCCAGCTTACGCTGATCCGGGTCGAGCGCTTCCAACCTGAGATCGCGCAGCCCCAGCACCAGATCGGGCAAGGTGCCCATCACCCGAACCAGCTGTTCAGTCACCTCCTCTTCGCGGCGACCTCTGCCGAGGCGATTGATCATATGCGCAGCCAGACCTATAACGCCGGTGATGATGGTATAGGCGATAAAAAATACCAGCGTCTCCTTGGGCAAGGATTTCCCATGGCCAAGATAATAACCGCCGATTGAGGCCACCAGCGTCACCGGCCCGGCGGTCCAGGCTAATTCGAGTACCCGATGGGTGGTCGACTTGCTGGTTGCTACATGCGATAACCGGCTAAGGCGACTGGCCCCCCGATCCTCGATCAATAGCTGGCGTTTTAGGCTGGGTTTACGATCAAACAGAGACATAGCGGCATGTTTACCTGGGAAGAAACAGGCCTGAGACTGGTGGCCCTTGAATGCGCGAGCATGCTACCAAAGTCGGCTACAAGCAAGCCAACTTAAGCTCAGTTTCAACCACAGCCGGTATTTAACTCGCCGAGACCCCGGTTGCTCGCGGAGCATTCCTCAGCAGCCTAGTTTGACCTTAGGTTTAACTTTGGATCTAATCTAAGGTTTGAGTTAGGCCCTTGGCGACCAACCGGATCAGAGAGATTGCCTCAACGTGAGCAGCCAACCCAGCGCCCTAAAGCTACAGGCCTGTCACCAGTGTGACCTGCTGGTGGATCTGGCTGATTTCGTCAGCCATGGCCGCGCTGACTGCCCTCGCTGTGGCGCGGTGCTGGCTCACCTTAAACACGACAGCCTAAACCGTACCCTGGCGCTCAGCATCACCGCGCTGCTGCTTTTCCTTCCCGCGACACTGCTACCGGTGATGAGCTTCGACATGCTGGGACAGACGAGCGCCAGCAGCCTGCTCGAGGGTGTCCGCCATCTGGCCGCTGACGACGATCTCTGGGTCGCCTTTATGGTCGCTTTCTGCAGCCTGATCGTGCCGCTATGCATCCTCCTATTACTGTTTACGAGCAGTCTTTTATCTCGCATTCGCGTACTACCCGGATTACAGATTTTACTGCTTAAAAGCCACTATCATCTTAAGCACTGGGGGATGCTGGATGTGTATATGCTCAGTCTATTGGTAGCAACCGTAAAGATGCGTGATCAGGGCGATCTGACGATGGGGTTAGGGCTCTATGCCTTTATCGCGCTGCTGGTGCTGATGATTCTGGCTCAATCCCAGTTTGATAGTCGCGAGTGTTGGGATCGGCTGGAGGACCCTTCACCATGAGGACCCCACAATGACAACAGGGTTAAACGCAGGTCTAGCGCTCTGTAGTTGCTGCCGTAAACTGCAAAAACTGCCTGCTCTTATTCCAACGAGAAGCGCACCAATGAGCGAGGCAGCAAGCCTCACCGAGCGCCAACCAGAGCAACAGTTCAACTGCCTGCGTTGCGGTTCGGCCCTCTACAGCCGCATCCCCAACAGCATTGCCCGCACCTGGGCGTTTACCCTGGCGGGGCTGGTAATGATGATCCCAGCCAATGTATACCCAGTGATGACGGTGATTTATCTGGGCAACGGCAAACCCGACACCATCATCTCAGGTGTTATCCATATGGCCCAGGAGGGGATGCTGGCCATCGCGATTCTGGTCTTCGTCGCCAGTATCGGGGTACCACTGATGAAGCTATTCGGTATCATCCTGCTGCTCCTGGCGGTGCAGGGGCATTGGCCGCTAAGTCCGCGTCAATGCACCCTGATGTATCGAGTCATTCAATTTATCGGCCGCTGGTCGATGCTGGATCTGTTTATTATTTCGATCCTGGTCACCCTGGTAGATATGGGTTCCATCGCGACCATCACCGCAGGATCCGGTGCCAGCGCTTTCGCCAGCGTGGTGGTATTAACTATCTTTGCAGCACTGAGCTTCGATCCAAGACTGATCTGGGACCAGGAGGCCCCACCCAATGGCTGATAACCAGGAATTTCCAAGCGCACTGGTGAGCCCCCACGAGCGACTGTCGATCATCTGGCTGCTGCCAATAGTGGCACTCATCTTCGGTGGCTGGCTGTTCTACAAAAGCCAGACCGAGGCCAACATTCCGGTGCTGATCCACTTCTCCAACGGTCAAGGCCTGATTGCGGGAAAGACCGAGGTGCGTTATCAAGGCATTTCGATCGGCGTGGTTAGAAAGTTCAAGCTCGATGCTGACCTGGATGGAGTTACAGCTGATGTCGCATTCGACAAGAGCGCCGAGCGTCTGCTACGCGAGGGTAGCCAGTTCTGGTTGGTGAAGCCTCAGGTGTCGCTGAAAGGAATTTCTGGGCTCGATACCCTATTTTCCGGCGCCTACATCAGCCTGCGTCCAGGCATCGGAGAGTATACAGATCAGTTCGAGGCCCTGAGCGAGCCGCCAGCGCTGGGCACGGATGATCCCGGGCTGAATATCCGCCTTCATGCAACGACCCTGGGATCGGTCCAGTATGGCTCTCCGGTGCATTACCGGCAGCTGCAGGTTGGCGACATCCAAGGCTACGAGCTTGACCAGCAAGGTCAGGGGGTCTGGATCAAGATCAACATCCAGGATCAGTATGCCGCCTTGGTACGCAGTAACAGCCGTTTCTGGAACAACAGCGGTATTAGCATCAAAGGAGGACTGTCTGGACTGTCGTTAAAGACTGACTCCATGACCTCTCTGCTGGTCGGCGGCATCAGCTTTGACACCCCTGAAAGCTTAACCCCTACTGCCGCGGCTGAAGACAACGCGGTCTTCGAACTGCACGAGAATTTTGAAACGGCCAACGTGGGCATCCTGGTCAGGGTCGCATTCGATACCGCAGAGGGTTTGGAGGCTGGGGTTACGCCGGTAGTCTTTAAGGGTTTAAAGACTGGAACCCTGGTTAAACTGGGTCTAGATCCCCAGCGTAACCAGGTGATCGCCGAGCTAAAACTCAGCCCTGACACCGAAGTCTTGCTTAGCCAAGGCACCCGGTTTTGGTTACAGCAGCCACGCATCGACGCCAGCGGCATCAGCGGCCTGGACCGGCTGCTTAAGGGCAACCAGATTCAGGTCGAATTTAGAGCGGGCGAGCCTATAACCGGTTACGATTTCAGCGCACTGCCGGCACCGCCCCGGCCCGGCCCCGAAACTCCAGGTCTCAACCTGAGCCTAAGTGCCAGCACGCTGGGGTCGCTGCAACAGGGTTCGCCGGTTTACTTTCGCAAGCTGCAGGTCGGCGCGGTTCAGGACTACGCGCTCAGCGACGATGGCCAGCAGGTTCAGATCGCACTCAACATCCGCCCCGAATACGCGTCCCTGGTCAAACGTAACAGCCGCTTCTGGAACAACAGCGGGGTCCGTTTTCAGGCCGGTTTATCGGGCCTGTCGGTGCAATCTGATTCCCTGACCTCGATGCTGATCGGCAGCATCAATTTTGACCTAGACAGCGATCAAAAACCCGGCCAGGAGGCTACAAACGGCGATCAGTTCAGACTCTACAGCGACTATGAAGAGGCGCAGGTGGGGGTTCAGGTGCGGGTAATATTCCCCTCGGCTGAAGGGCTGCAAGCCGGCACTACCCAGGTCAAGATGCGGGGGATGCGAGTCGGTGTGCTGCGTCAATTGGAGATTGCCAAGGAGCTCGACGGGGTGGTCGCGGTGATCAAACTCTCGCCCCAGACCGAAGCGGCGCTGAACGATAAAACCCGCTTCTGGCTGGTTAAACCACAGCTTGGCTTCGAGGGTGTCAGCGGCCTTGAGACCCTGATTCAGGGCAACCATATCGAGCTCTCCGTCGCCAAAGGCAAAGGCCATCCACGCCAGTTTAACGCGCTGGAACGGCCGCCACTATTGGACACCTCAGCGCCTGGACTGCACTTGAAGCTGCTTACCCGTGATGCCGAAGGGCTCTCGCCAGGCGCACCGATCTACTACCGCCAAGTTCAGGTGGGAGCTATACAGTCGGTGGCCATTCTCGATCAGGGGCAGCAGATCGCCGCCAGGATCCATATCGAACAGGCCTACGCCAGCCTGGTCAACCGCAGCAGCCGCTTTTGGAATAGCAGCGGCTTGTCGGTGCAGTCGGGATTACGGGGGATCAAGATCGATGCGGCACCGCTCAGGGCGTTGCTGATCGGCGGCATCAGCTTCGATAATCCCGAACAGCAGAACGCGCCGCTGGTCAAAAATGGCGCCGAGTTTCCTCTCTACAGCGACCGCAGCTCGGCGCTGGAAGAGGGGATTCGGATCCAGATCGGCTTTGCCAGCGCTGAGAACCTGGCGGTGGATGCGCCGCTACGCTATCAGGGGATTACGATTGGTCGAATTACCGCGATCAAACTCGACCCCAACAGCCATAGGGTCGCAGTGGCGGCGCTGGTTAACAGCCCCTATAGCTACCTGATCCGCCAAGGTAGCAGTTTCTGGGTGGTTAAGCCCCGTCTCGGTCTGACCTCTTCCGAGAACCTAGAGACACTGCTGACAGGGAGCTACATCCAGATCAAACCCGGCCCCGGCGCGCCCCAGAGCCAATTTATCGGCCTGGAGCGCGAACCCTTACTACTCGATAGCGGCGACGGCTACAGCTTCATTCTGGAAAGCCCGAGACTGGGGTCGTTAAAGAAAGGCTCGCCGGTCTACTTCCGCCAGCTGCCTATCGGACGGGTCGCCGGGTTCGCCCTGGCCGCCGATGCCAGACTTGTTGAGATCCATATCAGCATCGACGCTAACTACGCCCCACTGGTACGCGAAAACAGCCGTTTCTGGAGCGTCAGCGGTATCGATCTGGACATCAACCTCTTTGGAGGCACGCAGATCAGCACCGAATCGGTAGAGAGCATCCTCGCCGGGGGCATCGCACTGGCGACACCCGATACAACACCGCTCGCGCCTCAGGCGGCGCTAAACCGACACTTTCACCTCTACGACAAGGCAAAGAATGAATGGAAGCAGTGGTCACCCAAGATTCCGATCAGAACGCCCTAGCCCGCAATAAGTACAGGAAACAGCAGCAGCGGGCTCGTTAACCGCTCTGCTTCTGCTGTGCATTCCAGAGTGCCGCGTAGGCCCCTTCTCTTGCCAGTAGTTCGCTGTGACTGCCCTGCTCCAGCAACTGACCCGCGTCCAGCACCAAAATTTTATCGGCATCGACAATAGTCGATAACCGGTGCGCGATCACCAGGCTGGTGTGGTCGCGCGCCAGTTCTCGGATGGCACCCAGAATCGCCTGCTCTGAGTGTGAATCCAGCGACGAGGTAGCCTCGTCAAAGACCAAAATGGGCGCGCCCTTGAGAATGGTGCGGGCAATCGCGACGCGCTGCTTTTCACCGCCAGAGAGTTTCAACCCCCGCTCACCCACCTGGGTGTGCTCGCCTTCGGGTAGCTGGGCGATAAAGTCCTGCAGGTGCGCCATCCGGATCGCTTCGCGTACCTCTGCATCGCTGGCCTCGGGCCGGCCGTAGCGAACATTTTCGAACAGGCTGTCGTTAAACAGCACCGTATCCTGGGGCACGATGCCGACGAGTTTGCGCAGCGACGCCAGACTGCACTGACTGATATCCTGGCCATCGATCAGCACCTGTCCCCCGCTGCAATCGTAAAAACGGAACAGCAGCTTAACCAGGGTCGACTTGCCGGCGCCGCTGGCACCGACCACCGCGACTGTCTGGCCCGGTTCGATACTAAAGCTAAGCCTGCGAATAATGTCGCGATCACTGCGATAGCCGAAATCGACCTGCTCGAAACGCACCCCGCCCGCCTTGAACACCAGTTCGGCAGGGTCGTCGATCTCGG
>CAXBEA010000142.1:0-7264 GCA_963974645.1 uncultured Neptunomonas sp.
GCATCGGAACAGCGCCAGTCACGGCGCTACGCGCCATGCCTGGCGCACCATCCAAAACGGTGCTGGAAGCCACCGAAGCAGCAGTCCAGCGCGGCGTGTTCGGTGCCCCCACCTTCTTCGTCGGAAATGATCTCTTCTTCGGCCAGGATCGACTGGAGTGGGTTGAAAGTGCCCCTTTCCTAACCCGCCTATTTATAGGTTCAAGAGGGAATGATGAATGATAGAATTCGCACAGGCCGTTTTAGGTGTCTATGTAGACTGCAATAGATCAAAAGCGAAGCGGAGTCCCATAAGCTACTCTGTATGCCGGTTAATAAGGTATCGATATGATCAACATGGACTTCTCTCAGCGGGTCGTTATAAACACCCATAATGCTCCCTGGCAGGCTAGCCCAATGGCGGGCGTTTGGCGCAAGCCGCTGGCACGAGAAGATGCTGAGCGGGGGCACGCCACCAGCATTGTACGCTACGATCCAGGCGCGCATTTCTCTGTTCACGACCACCCTCAAGGAGAAGAAATTCTGGTGTTATCCGGAATTTTTTCAGACGAGTCTGGCGATTACCCGGCCGGCAGCTATTTCCGTAATCCTGAAGGTTACCGTCACGCGCCTTTCAGCGTAGAGGGCTGTGAGATTCTGGTAAAGCTACATCAGTTTTCAGACCAGGACCGCCAGCATGTTTGTATCGACACCCAGAATGCTAACTGGTTACCAGGGCATGGCAAACTGCAGGTGTTGCCTCTTCATCAGCACCAGAGTGAACAGGTGGCGCTGGTTCGCTGGCCTGCGGGTACAAAGTTCCAGCTGCATAGGCATCTCGGCGGCGAAGAAATATATGTTATCGAAGGTGAGCTTATTGATGAGCTCGGCCGCTATCCGGTGGGCAGCTGGATACGCAACCCACACGGCAGTCAACACAATCCTTACGTCGAGCAAGACACGCTGATTTGGGTTAAAACGGGACATCTCTCGCTATAATATCGCCAACTTTTGGCTCTATAGCGACAGGAGAGCAGTGACCATTTATGACAGCTGTTACGACATCTTCGACTGCAGGTAGTTTTGTAAACCTACTTTATCGATCAAGCCCAACTGCTGCTCTAGCCAGAAGGTATGATCTTCTTCGGTATCTTTCAGCAGCCCTTGCAAAATCTCTCGAGTCTGGAAATCCGCCTCCTGCTCACACAGGGCTATCGCTTCCTTGAGCGCCGCGCCGACTTCGTATTCAACAGCCAGGTCGTTCTTTAGCATGTCAGGCACTGCCTGACCGACCCGTAACAGTTCCCGTGTCACCAAATCGGGACGTCCCTCAAGAAACAGAATACGTTCGATTAGCTTAGAGGCGTGGCCCTTTTCGTCTTCGAATTCGTGGGCGATCCGTTCGTGCAGCTCAAACAATCCCCAGTCGCGGTACATCTCCGAGTGGATAAAATACTGATCCATCGCCGTCAGCTCATTGGCCAGCAAGCGATTCAGCATATCGATAACATTTTGTTTACCTTTCATGGTCGTTTCCTCAGCTCATCTGGGCTTGCAGGTAGTTTTCGATGCCGGAATTCTGGATCAGGTATTGCTGGGTCTCGATCCAGTCAACATGTTCTTCTTCATACTCGAGGATTTCCTCTAGTAGATCTCGGCTAACGTAATCTTGCGCCAATTCACAATCGGCGATGGCACGGCGTAACGCGGTCAGTTGTTCCAATTGGAACTCCAGGTCACACCCGAGCATTTCGACCGTATGTTCACCGATCCGCAACCGGTTTAGGTTCTGCAGGTTGGGCAGTCCTTCGAGAAACAGGATCCGCTCGATCAACTCATCGGCCTGCTTCATATCCTTGATCGACTTTTTGTAGGCCTTTTCGTTGAGCTCAGCCAGCCCCCAGTTGCGGAACATTCGAGCATGGAGAAAATACTGATTGATGGACGTCAGCTCGAGCGTGAGAATTTGGTTCAGGTGCTTAAGCACTCCGATTTCACCTTTCATAATCATTCCTCGCGATAAAGTAAGGGGCTAAATCAGTCTAGTCGCTGCCAAGGGCTACTGCCAATGGTCGAATCGAGGTTGTAATGATACCTCCCGCAACGACCGTATCATCGGATTGATTGGCCCTGCGTAGACCGTTGGAGAAAGCCGAGAGACTGGCGCTTCGTAGCGGTACGAATAGTTTTTGCTGTTGCTTGCAGAATTTTTTAACCCGCAAGCAGGCATCATGACTAATGCAGTCTACCGGGCAGAAAACCATATCCGCTCCCGCTAGGCTGCTGCATAGCTCGGCACGACTATCTTCCTGGCCACCATCGTGCAAGATTAATTGACCGTTGAGTGTTTCAACGTAGCTTTTCAGATGCGGATAGATTGTTGGCCGGCCCCCAACATAGGCCAGCTTTTTACCCTTTAGATTGATCGCATCATTGTCGCCAAGCTCAGTCTCCGGTGAACAGCGAACCAGCAGCTGATTCAGGGCGCGTTCGAGAGTATCGCGTTCCTGTTGCGTTTCCTGAATCTGCTCGATTAACCCTCTGTGGCCGTGCTCGAGTTCGGAGAGCCGCTGTTCGCGCTGGGCCAGCTGCGAGACCAGCCAGGTTTGTTTACGGCTGAGTAGCTGGCATTGCTTCCTAGACTCCGATAGCTGCTGTTTGATAACCAGTTCAGATTCCGGTGCCGGTACCAGACGTTGCTGGATTGAAGCCAGAGCATTTTGTTGCGCCGACAGCAGCTGTTCATTTTTGCCGATCTTGAGCTCCGATTGCTGCCGTTGTTGCTCCAATTGTTGTTTCAGCTCGGCAAGCTGATGCTCCAGAGCGCTGCTGTATTTGAGATCGGCACGATTTGCGGCGCCCTGCAGGTGCGACAGCATATGCACGTCGCCCAGCGCTTGATCCACCAGCTGCTGGGCGCTGATGCGGTGGCTTAATAGCGCCCAAAGCGGGCCCGATATCTCGCCGTGCTTGAGCGCATCAGTCCAGAAGCGCAGGCGCTCAGGGTGCGATTCCAGCTGGCCATAGACCTTAATCCAGCGCTTAAATTTACGCTCCAGCAGCTTATTAATCCGGTGCGCCACAGCGCCGTTGTGTTCAGCCTGGCCGACGATGGCAGTATGCAGCTGATAGTCTGAGTAGTTTGATGGCAGGGATAGCGAACAGTTACGTTGCACCCTGTGCAGCTCAGCCAGGGTCAGGCAGGTGCCGATGATGGGGCAATGGTGGTGGCGCGGCAATTCCCATAACTTATACCGGCCTTTAATCTTGGCCGCTGTTTTATCGATTTCAGATTCGCATAGGTCGCACATATATCGCCCGCCAGGAAACGCGTTGGTGAAGATCATGGTGATAACGAGAGTCAATCATAATCAAGAACAATTATCATTTGCAATAGTATTGATAACCGTTCTCGTTTGCATTACCATGTCGACATCAGCATCTAGCCGCAAGGTATCCCTTATGTATGTTTGCGTTTGCAAGGCCGTAACCGACTCCCAAGTACAGAGTAGCGTGGCAGCTGGAGTGGATTCTGTGCGTACAATAAGCCGTTGTACCGGCTTAGGCTCTGAGTGTGGCAAGTGCGTGAGTTTCGCCCATCAGCGCGTAAAGCATCATAAGAGTGCCCAGCTGGGGCTAGCCACGCAGGTTGCTTGACTGACGGGTTAGCACGAAGGAATCACTTCTACCACCGCCCGCTAGCTTTAGTCTGCAATGCCATTATTTGTGATTCGGCATATCTCAGCGTGTCTGCTGAGATCCAGCTCTTAGTAAGCGCTACCTGAGATCTCGGTTACGTAGATACAAGTGCCCGTGAAAACGTTCCGTGAGACTGCTGATCGCTGCATCAACTCTATGGCCGCTTGCTGCGACAAAAGAGACATCGAGCCGGCCATAAATACTCCCGCATGCCTCTTTAAAACTTATTTTTCACCCCGAGATATGGAGGTATGAACAACAATTCCTCTCTCAGATTCAGCATTATGGTGACCTCCATTTTTGTATTCCTGATCTGGTGGATCAAGCTGAGTGAGTTAATTTTCGGTTGGAACCTGTATCAACTGGGCGTATACCCACACTCTCTTAGCGGGTTAATCGGTATTGTTACTGGGCCGCTCATCCATAGTTCTTGGCCACACCTGATTAGTAACACTCTACCCATATTGCTATTGGGCAGCATCCTCAGCTACGGCTACCCCAGGTCGCGTTGGTGGACCCTAGCAATTATCTGGCTGTTGTCGGGCGTTGGGGTGTGGCTGTTTGGTCGCGAAAGTTACCACTTCGGTGCAAGCGGCTTAGCTCACGGGATGTTTTTTTACCTACTGATTGGCGGTATCCTGCGGCGCGATAAACGCTCTATCGCCCTGTTGATGATAGCCTTCTTTATGTATGGCGGGATGTTATTGACGATACTCCCCCGCGAGCCTGGAGTTTCCTACGAATACCATTTGTTCGGAGCCCTCGGTGGCGTGCTCTGCGCTATAGTATTTCGAAATTGGGACCCAAAGCCGCCCAGTAAAATTTACTCTTGGGAGCGGCAACCCGATGATGAGGAAGACCCAATCATCGGTGACCAATGGAAGGTCGAGCAAGATAGAGAAACTAAAGATCCAGGTTATTACGACTAGTCGTCGCCTTTAGTCGCCATTCGCAGCTAAGCAACGCACCGGCATACGCGTACACGTCGGGGAGTTACGGCATAGGGGACAGCTGGTATTGAGCCTGGCTCAGCGGCTGTTGCGACGGAGCCGTCATCCAGACCGAGAGTGAGCCGCCCACAGCAAGAGGTAGTATCCTGCCCTAAGAAGACGCTCAGGGCATTTGTTACCCACTGTACGATCTGCTACATTCGCTCCACTAATTGAGTCGGGACAAGGATTATGTCGAGGTCGAAAAAGGGAGCAATAGACCGCAGCCTCAAAGCCCTTGACTCCCTTTTCCTCTCCCCGTCCCAGACTATCGTGAATATTTCACGTTTTGTCAGGCACCTCGTAAAGTCGCTTTTCTACCCTCTGTCTGGCGTCAACTATCTTGGCCGGTCACCCTAATTGTCGCCGAACAACCCTCTATATATCAGCGGGTTACAGGTGATCAAAAATTGTCGACAAATTAAAAAGGCTTTCACGATAATAATTGTTATGAGGAACCGTTCCTCATAAACGAGATGTTATGCCTTACGAGCTCATGGATAGAAAATGACGGATCTTGAAATCATTAAATATATAGCGGCACCTTCTTCAGCTGCTCTAGTGGTTGTGATGGGTTGGGCAGTAGCTCATTACTTGGCACAGAGAAGGGATAGAAAAACGAAGGCGCGAGAGCTCAGCACAGAGTATCTTATTTCAGCCTATCGCTCCCTTTTTAGAGTAGGCGTAGAAAGATTCATTGCAAAAAACGCAGTAGAGTGTGAAAACGCAATTGCTGATATACAGTTGTTTGGTTCATTGAAACAAATTGAACTGGCTGAAAAATATACGAAAGAAATATCGAATGAAGGCTCTGCCGACCTTACTGAAATAATCAAAGAGTTACGCCAGAGCTTGCGATCCGAACTAAAGTTAAGCAAGGCTAACGATGAAATTCATTTTTTAAAGATCGATGTGGTTGATAAACAGGCATAATCGGGTAACCGAGCAAAGAATGGTACCAGGTCTTTTTGCCTTTCTTGAACTAGCCGGATAGTAAAAAAGCAGGACAGGGTAAAAGGAGAGACCCCTTTTTTGGACTGGCCTAAGACAGGGATCATGTCGAGGCAACACCAGCCAGACACCTTCTCGCCAGGCTAAAGATAGTAAAGCCGCGAAATTATACCCTGCATTGAAGATTAGGCCGCTGCCTCTGGCTGAACCTCGGCCAGTAGCTCACGGTGGTTATCGAGTAGTTTCAACAAGGTGGATGTCGCTCTAGGAACGGGTGCTTCCCCATTCTCATATCGAGAAAAGGCATTCTTTCCCCCGCCACAAATCATTGCCGCCGCGACTTGGGTCAACCCCAGCCGGCGCCGAGTGTCGTGGATCTGTTTTGGCGTCAACAGGTGGTCAATACGGGCCTTGTTAGTCTGCATATCTACCAGGGTTGCCTTCAGATCCTCTGGCTCCAGAACAGACTCTTCGCACTGGTCGCAATAGGTACCCGGTTGCATGATCTCAAAAGAGACCCGTTTGTAGGTGTATACCATCGGCCGCGTGTCACGAACGGCATCGGCACCACAAAGTAGGCAAGATTGATTGCTCATCGTAACGATCCTCACTTCTCTTTAAACGAGATAACTATTTAGCCTGACTGGCCTAACTGAAACTTCATGTACAGCTCAACACCTTTGTAGAAGGGTCTGTATACATCCTGCCAGCTTTTAAAGCCTGGGTTAGGGGCTTCATCGACTTGTAGAAGTCGCTGGGTGTCATCGCCTTAATCACGTTAATCACATCCTGCTCATGAAAACCCAGACCGACCATTGTTACTCTGGCGCTGCCCGTCATTCGCAACTCCTCGATCGATCTAATGGAACTCTTTATGCTGTTCAGGTCGTAGGCGGGCGTTTTGATTGTCAAATTTAGCTTCCTTCTAACCCCCCCCTTAAAGGGTGATTAAATTATTCCTCCTTAGAGGGGAACCTGTCAAGTTCATTTAACTATTCCCCCGCATCTGCATATCGGTCCTTTAGATAGCAACGCCTGGAACCCTGGGTATGGGATTTCTGCCTGGTGAGATCTCTCGATGACCCAGGGTATCGCCGTCGGCGAAAATAAACTCGCAAGGCTTGAACCCGGTATACCCACCAAAGCCGTTCTTGGCGTTCACACCCACATCGATGATCTCATCATTGACATGGACGCAACGTAGATGAACCTGCCGTTAGCAGAAGTCACAGTGGTTTCACTGGTTGTGGCCAGGTTCCTCACCGAGAGGTGCCAGTTAGGTTACCTGGACTGGTCTCTGTTTTCACTTCGCGATTAAGCAAGTAGCCGTTGCTGATCGTGGCGGTTAACGCGTACTCAGCCTTTTGTTTCCCTTTCATTCCGGTCAGAACAACCCTACTACCTGACCCTCTTGATCCAGATCCATCAGCTCGGCGGAGGGCCTTTTGGGTAACCCGGGCAAGGTCATGACGTTATCGGTGAGGACGACGATAAAACCGGCACCGGCAGCGAGGCGCACATCGCGCAGTGGGACATCAAACCCCTCAGGACGTCCCCGCAGGGCGGGATCGGTAGAGAAGCTGTATTGAGTTTGCGGGGTAGACGGTTAGCTCCTCTTGCCACAAGATGTAGTAATGAGATATTCGG
>CAXBEA010000143.1:0-7263 GCA_963974645.1 uncultured Neptunomonas sp.
CCTGCTTTGGGAGCAGGATGTCGGGAGTTCGAATCTCTCTACCCCGACCATTTTAACTGGTCTTTCAGATAAAATGTGGGTCTTTCCGTGCGCCCTTAGCTCAGCTGGATAGAGCAACGGCCTTCTAAGCCGTAGGTCACAGGTTCGAGCCCTGTAGGGCGTGCCAAAAGCACACCCAGAGCATTGAATTATGGTGGGCGTAGCTCAGTTGGTAGAGCCCCGGATTGTGATTCCGGTGGTCGTGGGTTCGAGCCCCATCGTCCACCCCATTCAATGTGTAATAGTTTTCGCGGACGTGGTGAAATTGGTAGACACGCCAGATTTAGGTTCTGGTGCCGCAAGGTGTGAGAGTTCGAGTCTCTCCGTCCGCACCATTTATATATCTAGTTTTTTCCTCGCTGTATTCTTTATTACTAATTGCACAGTTTCTTAATCTAGTTTTTAAAGCATCAATAGTACTTAGGGCGCTTGACTCTATAGCCTGTATGGCTGAGAATTTCGTCCTTTTAATTTTGGCTGTTTATGGCCATGCTCGTGGTTTACTTGATGCTTGACCTGCCACGTGTTAACTCTTTTGTGAGGAATATCCATGCAAGTTTCTGTTGAAGCGACTTCTTCTCTTGAGCGCCAGATGACGATCACTGTGCCTGCTGAGCAGATTGAAAATGATGTCAATAGTCGATTAAAAGAGACTGCGCGTACCGCACGCATCGACGGTTTTCGTCCGGGTAAAGTGCCGATGAAGGTGCTTAAGCGTCGCTATGGCGAGGGTGTTCGTCAGGATGTGATGGGTGAAGTGATTCAAAGCTCTTTTTATGAGGCGATCACTCAAGAGAAATTAAAGCCAGCAGGTGGTCCTAGTATTAAGCCTAACCAGATGGTTGAAGGTGAAGACTTTCAATATGTGGCGACGTTTGAGGTCTATCCAGAGATCGCTTTAGCGGATTATTCAGCTGTTGAGTTGACGAAGGAAACTGCTGTTGTCGCTGATGCCGATGTGGACGAGATGGTTGAAACGCTGCGCAAGCAGCAGTCCGGTTGGAATGAAGTAGAGCGTGCTGCAGCAGAGGGTGATCGGGTTAATATTGATTTTGAAGGCTTCAAAGCAGGCGAGGCGTTTGACGGTGGTCAGGCTTCTGGACATGAATTGGTGCTAGGTTCCAATACAATGATTCCTGGCTTTGAAGATGGCTTGATCGGTCAAGCGGCCGATGCTGAGCTTGAATTGGCGCTGGAGTTTCCAGCAGAATACCACTCGGCAGATCTGGCCGGTCAAGCTGTTACCTTTAAGGTAAAGGTTAATTCCGTATCTGCACCAGAACTACCCGAGTTGAATGCTGAGTTTTTCTCCAAGTTTGGTATCGATGAGGCTGATGTTGACGGCTTCAAGGTTGAAATACGTAAGAATATGGAGCGCGAAGTTAAACAAGCGTTACACGCTAAGCTAAAAAATTCAGTGCTTAATGAGTTGGTTGCGGTGAATAAGATTGATGTGCCTAAGGCTTTGACCGATGGCGAGATCGATCGTTTGCGTCAGCAAGCGGTACAGCAGTTTGGTGGTGGTTCGGGTATCGATGCAAGCGCACTGCCTGCTGAGCTGTTTTCGGAACAGGCTCAGCGTCGTGTCGCTATTGGCTTGTTGGTGGGTGAGCTGATTCAAAGCAGTGGTTTAAAGGCGGATGCTGATCGTGTTCGTGTGACTGTTGAAGAGATGGCAGATACTTACCAGCAGCCTCAGGAAGTGATCGACTATTACTATGGCAATCCAGAGCAGTTAGCTCAGGTTGAGGCGCTAGTGTTGGAGGACCAGGTTGTCGATCTGCTGGTTTCTCAGGCCAAGGTTACTGAGATTGGAGTCGCTTACCAAGACGCTATTAAACCTGCTCAGCCTGTGGCTGATGCTGAGGTTGTATCGGAAGATAGCGAAGAAAAGGCTGAAACAGCAGAGTAACATTACGTTTTAGTCATTGACCGAGACTGAATCGGTTGATATCTATATAAAACGGCAGCCAGCGTAAACGCTGGCTGTCGTTTTTTAGCACTGCAGGTTTTGTGTACATAAGTGCACACAACTAGACATGACAGCACTAGAGTAAGGGCAGACTATGCAGAACGATATTTTCGGCGGTAGCGGCATTGGTACGTCATCGGCGTTAGTGCCGATGGTAGTAGAGCAAACTGCGCGTGGCGAGCGGTCGTACGATATCTATTCAAGGCTGCTGAAGGAGCGGGTGATCTTTCTGGTGGGCCAGGTAGAAGATCATATGGCTAATTTGGTGGTGGCGCAGTTGTTGTTTCTTGAGTCGGAAAATCCTGATAAAGACATCCATCTCTATATTAACTCCCCGGGTGGCTCGGTTACGGCGGGGCTGTCTATTTATGACACCATGCAGTTTATTAAGCCAAATGTCAGCACCATGTGTTTGGGCCAAGCGGCCAGCATGGGGGCTTTGCTGTTGGCCGGCGGGACCAAGGGCAAGCGTTATTGTTTGCCGAATTCGCGGATGATGATTCATCAGCCTCTAGGTGGTTATCAGGGTCAGGCGAGTGATATTGAGATCCATACTCGCGAAATACTGACTATTCGTGAAAAATTAAATCGAATTTTGGCAGGTCATACCGGTCAGAGCATTGAGACAATTGCTCAGGATACAGAGCGCGATAATTTTATGGATGGCGCAACGGCGGTAAAATATGGTCTGATTGATGCGCTTGTCGACAAGCGAATTAGTGAATAAGTGACAGGCCAGATCATATTATTTTAAGAACTTGGGTACACATTTACGGGTTCTCGTTAGGTGTGTGTCGGTTGGTTGCAGAGAGGAAGTTGAATGTCTGAGGATATGACCGGTAAAGGGGGTGACGGTAAGCTGTTGTACTGCTCGTTCTGTGGCAAAAGCCAGGATGAAGTACGCAAGCTGATTGCCGGCCCGTCCGTTTTTATCTGTGATGAGTGCGTGGATCTTTGCAATGATATTATCAGCGAAGAGGTTCAGGATGTTGCCACAGAAGAATCCGGTGATCATTTGCCTACCCCGCAGGAGATCAAACAGACTCTCGATGAGTATGTGATCGGCCAGGAGAAGGCTAAAAAGGTGCTGGCAGTAGCGGTATATAACCACTATAAACGCCTGCGCTATCAGAGCACAGAGGACGGCGTTGAGCTGGGCAAGAGTAATATTTTGCTGATTGGTCCTACCGGTAGTGGTAAGACACTGCTGGCGCAGACGCTGGCTAGGCTGTTGAATGTTCCTTTTACTATCGCCGATGCAACAACACTGACCGAAGCGGGTTATGTGGGCGAAGATGTTGAAAATATTATTCAGAAACTGCTGCAGAAATGCGATTACGATGTCGATAAGGCCCAGATGGGAATTGTCTATATCGATGAGATCGATAAAATTTCGCGAAAATCTGATAATCCTTCGATTACACGTGATGTCTCGGGTGAAGGGGTACAGCAGGCCCTGTTGAAGCTGATTGAGGGGACTGTAGCTTCGGTCCCGCCTCAAGGTGGACGCAAGCATCCGCAGCAGGAGTTTTTGCAAGTAGACACCTCGAATATCCTGTTTATCTGTGGTGGCGCTTTTGCGGGCTTAGAGAAAGTGATTGAGGCGCGCTCAGAAAAGAGCAGTATCGGGTTCTCTGCCTCGGTGCGCTCTAAGGATACGGGTAAAAGTGTTGGCGAGACGCTGCTGAGTGTTGAGGCGGAAGATCTGGTTAAATATGGCCTGATTCCTGAATTCGTTGGTCGCTTGCCGATGATCGCTACGCTGACCGAGCTGGATGAGGCCGCGTTGATGCAGATTCTCACCGAGCCTAAGAATGCACTGACGCGCCAGTATCATAAGCTGTTCGAGATGGAGGGGGTCGAGGTTGACTTCCGTGAGGATTCGCTCAAGGCGATCGCTAAAAAAGCGATGGCGCATAAAACCGGCGCTCGTGGTTTGAGGTCCATCATGGAGGCTGCGCTGCTGGATGTTATGTTCCAGCTACCCTCGTTGGAAAATGTCAGCAAAGTGGTCATAGACGAAGGCGTGATTGAGGCAGAATCAGAACCTTTGATGATCTATGCTAATGCTGAGCCTGCTAAAGCTGCTCCTAACGAGTAGATGGTTTGAGAAAAAGGGCCGCAATGGCCCTTTTTGTTGCTAGATGTTTTGTTGCTAGATGTTTTGTTGTTAGCTGTTTTGTTGTTAGACAGGGTACTCTAGACTTGTAAATTGCTCTAGTGCCCCAATCTCCCTCTTGTTACAGCGCGTCATCGTTATGTGTTTATCTGCCCTGGTTTAGCTGTAGCCCGGGTCTATCTGTTCAGAGGCATTCGTATGGATATTGATCACCAGTCTGAAGCTACCTCCTTGCTTGAGCTCCCTTTGTTGCCACTACGCGATGTTGTGGTTTACCCGTATATGGTCATTCCACTCTTCGTTGGACGCGAGAAATCGATCCAGGCGCTGGAGTTGGCGATGGAAGGCGATAAGCAGATATTGCTGGTGGCTCAGAAAAATGCATCCGTTGATGAGCCAAGCGAAGATGATGTTTTCTCGGTCGGTACCGTCGCCAATATTCTCCAGCTGCTTAAATTACCGGACGGAACCGTCAAGGTGTTGGTCGAAGGCGCGCATCGTGCGGCAATCGATACTGTTACCGACACTGAGCAGGGCTGGATGGCTACTTATCAGGTGTTACCGGTATCTGAGCTTGGAGAGGAAGGAGAGGTCTTTGTCCGAACTGTGCTGTCTCAGTTTGAACAGTACGTTCAGTTGAATAAAAAAATCCCCTCCGAAGTGTTGGCCTCGCTGGCAGCCATCGAAAATCCTTTGCGACTGGGCGATACCATTGCAGCTCATGTTACGGCCAAGCTGGAAGAGAAGCAGCATCTGCTTGAAATGACCGATACCCGTGATCGGCTTGAGCGTTTGATGGCGCTGATGGAATCTGAAATAGACCTGGTCAATGTGGAGAAGCGGATCCGTGGCCGGGTCAAAAAGCAGATGGAAAAGAGTCAGCGCGAGTATTATCTCAACGAGCAGATGAAAGCGATCCAGAAGGAGATGGGGGATCTGGACGAAGGCGGGAGTCCTAATGAGATTGAACAGCTGCGTCTACGGATCGACGAAGTAGGGATGTCCAAAGAAGCTAAAGAAAAAGCGGTTAATGAATACAATAAGCTAAAGATGATGTCACCGATGTCAGCGGAAGCAACGGTGGTGCGTAGCTATATAGATTGGATGGTAAGCCTGCCGTGGAACAAACGTAGCAAGGTGCGCCATGATCTGGCCAAGGCCGAGCTGGTTTTGGATGCCGACCATTATGGCCTTGAGGAGGTCAAGGAGCGCATTTTAGAGTACTTGGCAGTGCAGCAGCGGGTGCGGAAGCTAAAAGGCCCTGTGCTCTGTCTGGTGGGGCCGCCAGGGGTGGGTAAAACCTCGCTGGGTCAGTCAATCGCCCGCGCAACTAATCGCAAATATGTGCGTATGGCGTTGGGTGGTGTTCGCGATGAAGCGGAGATTCGGGGTCATCGCCGCACCTATATCGGCTCGATGCCTGGTAAATTATTGCAGAAAATATCAAAGGTCGGGGTTAAAAACCCACTATTTTTGCTTGATGAGATCGATAAAATGGGCATGGATCAGCGCGGCGATCCTGCTTCAGCACTTTTAGAGGTGCTTGATCCCGAACAAAACCATACCTTTAATGATCATTATCTGGAGGTTGATTATGACCTCTCGGATGTGATGTTTGTCTGCACCTCAAACTCGATGAACATCCCTGGCCCCTTACTGGACCGTATGGAAATTATTCGCATTCCGGGTTACACCGAGGATGAGAAAGTTAAAATTGCTGAACGCTATCTAATTCCCAAACAGATTAAGACTAATGGACTTAAGGTTGCAGAGGCTGAGATTTCTGAGGCTTCTGTGCGAGACTTGATCCGTTATTACACCCGTGAGGCAGGTGTCCGTGGTCTTGAACGCGAAATTGCTAAAGTGCTGCGAAAGATAGTGAAAGAGAAAGCCTTAGGGCAGCTGGCTGATGAAACCAAATCGATTGCGGCTGAGGATCTAGAGCACTATAGCGGCGTACGTAAGTTCAGCTTTGGTATGGCAGAAGAGAAGGATGTTGTTGGCCAAGTAACAGGGCTGGCTTGGACGCAGGTAGGCGGTGAGATTTTGACTATTGAATCTGCGGTGGTGCCGGGTAAAGGACGTCAAATACATACGGGTTCGCTTGGCGATGTGATGAAAGAATCAATTCAGGCTGCCTTGACCGTGGTACGTAGTCGCGCCCAGGCGCTGGGTATAGCGGCCGATTTTCATGAAAAACACGATATTCATATTCATGTGCCTGAGGGTGCGACCCCCAAGGATGGTCCCAGCGCTGGGATAGGCATGTGCACTGCTTTAGTCTCGGCGTTAACCGATATTCCGGTGCGTTCTGACGTGGCTATGACCGGTGAAATTACCCTTCGCGGTCAGGTCTTGCCGATTGGTGGGCTTAAGGAGAAACTGCTGGCTGCGCATCGCAGCGGTATTAAAACGGTGATTATTCCTGATGAAAATTTGCGTGATTTGAAAGAAATCCCCGATAATATAAAGCAAGAAGTAGAGATTAAAGCTGTCAAGTGGATAGATGAAGTGCTAGCTATCGCTCTAGCAAGTCAACCTAAACCGCTCGATGCTCAACCTGAAAAAGCGCTCCCAGAAAAGAAAAAAACGACTAAAGCTGCGCGAGGTCAAATTAGTACACATTAGCCTGTAACCCGCGTATTTAGTTGGTTTGGTTGCTTGACAGTGGTTTTGACCAGTTGGTATAAAGTGCGTCGAGCTGGTTCTGCTGGGCGTGAGTAAAAAACAAAAAACATATTTACATGAAGGGGAAAGTACGTGAATAAGTCTGAGTTGATTGATGCGATAGCTGCTTCTGCAGATCTATCCAAGGCGTCTGCTGGTCGTGCTTTGGATGCTGCGCTAGAAGCCGTTACCGGTGCGTTGAAGAATAACGACAGTGTTGCGCTTGTGGGTTTTGGAACTTTTTCAGTTAAACAGCGCGCTGCTCGTACGGGCCGTAACCCACAGACCGGCAATCCGATCCAGATCGCTGCTGCCACTGTGCCTGCATTCAAGGCAGGTAAAGCACTGAAGGATGCAGTCAACTGACTGTAAATTTTAGATAGATTGTTTGGCAGTTACGAATAATCTATGTTGGAGCGGTAGTTCAGTTGGTTAGAATACCGGCCTGTCACGCCGGGGGTCGCGG
>CAXBEA010000144.1:0-7217 GCA_963974645.1 uncultured Neptunomonas sp.
TGATTGGTGAAACACAAGATGTAGTGGGTGGAGGAGCTAACCGACTACCCCGTTAGGGCGATATCCAGCGTTCTGGTCTCGCTCAAGCGACTTCTTGGCGCGCTTTTCACGCAACCGTTCTGCATCCTCCAAGCTCAGTTGAGCAGGTTCTCTCGGGGTTTGATCTGCTGGCACAATCCGTTCTCTCGGTGGCAAGGCAAACTGTTCAGAAGAAGCCCGTGGCAAATTTTTAAATTGATACAGATAAAAAGTCTCGACTTTTTGCCGCGCCCAATCGGTTTTTTTAAGAAACTTTACGCTTGACTCGATACTCGGGTTGGTCTTAAAACAGTTGATATTCAAATAAGCAAAAAGCATCTCAAAGCCGTAGTGCCCCACTATTTCAGTCAACAGGTTTTTTAGGCTCACCCCGTGCAGCGGGTTGTTCTGGTAATTGATCTCGTCATTCATGTGGCTGTCCGGTTGGTAGTGGTGAATACTGTCGATTGTAAGCGGTGTTTATTTTCGTTAATCACGGTTTATTAGTCGCTGTAATTTTTAATTAGGGGCAGGGCGCGATATCGGCAGACCGATGGTGAAGGTCGTCCCTTCTCCGGGGGTGCTTACAACGCTGATCGTTCCCTGGTGTTTTTCGATGATCCCGTAGGCGATCGACAGCCCAAGCCCGGTCCCTTTGCCGATCGCTTTGGTGGTAAAGAAAGGGTCAAATATTTTGCTCAGTTTATCTTTGGGGATACCTGCACCCGTATCACGGATGATAATGCTGACCCGAGTCGCATCGACGCGCGTCTCAATGCAGATTTGACCCATTTTTTCAATCGCCTGGGCGGCGTTGACCAGCAAGTTCATAAAGACCTGATTCAGCTGCGCTGGAATACACTCAATCACTGGGATCTCCGCGTAATTTTTCTCGACTGTGGCTTTGTACTTGATCTCGTTCCAGCAGATGTTCAGGGTGGAGTCGATACAGTTGTTGATATTGGCCTGCCCCCAGGTGTCATCGCTGGCACGGGAGAAGTCTTTCAATCCCTGGACAATATTTTTCACTCGATCGATCCCCTCCTGCGACTCGCTGACCAGGTCGTCGATATCCTCCAGCATGAAGTCGAAATCTATTGTTGTTTTGAGTTGCTGCAACGCTAGGATCTCGGGTGCTTGCTGATCGTTGTGGCTGATAATTTCCTCGTAGGCGCCGATCAACTGTTTCAAGCTGGTGGTGTAGTCCTTCATCCGCGAAAAATTAGAATTAACGAAGCCGATAGGATTGTTGATCTCATGGGCGACGCCCGCTGCCAACTGGCCCACGGAGGCCATTTTCTCAGACTGCATTAGCTGCTGCTGGGTTTGTTCCAGTTCGCCCAGCAGCGCCTGAGACTTGGCATACTGCGTTTTGAGTTGCTGATTGGTGGCGACACTGATGGCTATCTCTTTTTCCAGCAATCGCTGGTTGATCGAGGCTTCGGTGACATCGTAGATCAACAGGGTGGCCTGGGTGACTTCATTGTTAATATCCATTACTGGAATCAATGAAATGTTCTGATACATCCAGCGGTCTGGGCCTGAAATGGGGAGGCTGGGAGGCATCTGGGTGATGTAAGGGCGCGTTTCCCAATTGGAAAATACCCGGTGATGGTTATTGAAGATTCGCTGGCAGTGCGCGTTGATCCAGCTTTCTGGCAGATCCCGAAGCGATTTGAACAGGCTTTTGTTGAGGGCATCAAACCCTGAGATACCGCTGAATTGCTCCATGAAACCGTTCCATAGCTGGACATTCAGCTCCCGATCGAACACCACCACGCCGACATCGATCTGGTCAATTAGGTTCATCAGCCAGTGAACATCGGTCAGTTCAAACTGCTTATCGGTCATCGTCTAGAAAACCCCTAACTAGATAGTTCGTAAAATGGTATCAAGTCGGCTGCAAGCATCCTGACTGAAGATGATCAGTTGATTGCAACTCAGCGATGCCGAGGCAGCTCGATAATTGATCTCTATCGCTAGCAGTTTATCATCAGTGGGATGGTTGGTATTAAAGGATTCCAGGGCGAGCGCATAATGGTGCAAAGTGACGGGCGGACCGACGTAGTAGCTGTGTTGCCCAGCTGGGAGAACAGACGCTGGAGCAGTGAACCGTTAAGCATTCTCGCCAGATTATACAGCGCCTCGAAAATGTCTGCCTGATCATCACCTGATTGAAAAAGCAGACAGAACAACGGCTCGTTGAGTTCTTCGACGAACAGGATGGATTCACCGGCTAAGGCCGCTATGAAAGCTATCGCCTCGAGGTTGCCTGGTAACCTGTATTAATACCTGCCAATGTTGACATAAGTCAATACGACAGAGGAGGGTCTTAATTTTTATTGAAAAGAGGCGCAAAAACAGTAAGATCGCGCACACTTTGCGATCTCTTGATTTTTTGACCGAATACCCTTTCAGCCGTCTATTCAAACTGACTGAAGTCAGTGCCACAGGTGAACTCCATGCTTGCTAAACTCACGATTGCGCAGCGGATCTGGCTCCTGGCCATTCTCTCGATGATGATCTTTGCCGCGACCTATATGTTCGAGACATTCCAACAACGTGATGATCTTCTTGAAGCCAAGAAAGACCAGCTTGTTCGCCTGATCGAAACCGCCCACAGTGTGATAAAGGGGTTTGATGACCGGGCCAAGAAAGGTGAATTCTCAGTGCAGGAAGCGCAGGCGGGCGCTATTGCGGTGATTCGACAACTGCGTTACGAAGACGGCCAGTATTTCTGGCTCAATGATATGACTCCGCGGGTGGTGATGCATCCGCTCAAACCTGCGCTGGACGGTAAAGAGGTTGGCAATCTTGAAGACAAGAAAGGCAAGCGTCTCTATAGCGAATTTGTCCGGGTGGTGGGTGAAAACGGTGAAGGTTTTGTCGATTATTTCTGGACCAAACCCAAGCGCGGTTCGGGTGGGAATAGCACTGCGTTGGCCCCCAAGCTCTCCTATGTGAAAGGCTTCAAACCCTGGGGTTGGATCGTCGGTACCGGCGTCTATATCGATGATATCGATAAAGAGTTCCAGCAGACGCTGATCAATCGTTCGATATTTATAACGCTGGTGTTGGCGCTGCTGATCGCCCTGTCCTGGCTGGTCAGTCGTAGCATTATAATACCGCTGCGTGCTACTGCCGCAGCGATGCATGAAATTGCCGCCGGTGAGGGTGATCTGACAATACGTATAGATGCATCGGGCAGTGATGAGCTGGCAGATCTAGCGGCTGGGTTTAACGGCTTTGCCGGAAAAGTGCAGCAGACAGTGTTACAGATGCGGGTCTTCGGTGAGCAGTTAACGGATTCTGCTGCGACCATGGCCCAGGTGACTAAACAGGCTAACCAGTCGTTGGGAACCCATCAGGAGGAGACCCATCAGGTAGCGGCAGCGGTGCATGAACTCAGTGCCACGGTTCAGGAGGTGGCGCAGAATGCAGCGGAGGCGGCACGTTGCGTAGAGGCAGTGCGAGAACAGGCACTGGATGGGCAGAATGTAGTAGAGCAGAGCGTTTCTTCAATCAATCTGCTGGCAGATTCGGTAGATCAGGCAGCCAATAATATCAAGGTGCTGGAAACCGAAGTACAGAATATCGGTGGGATCCTGGATGTAATCCGTTCGATCGCCGATCAGACCAACCTGTTGGCCCTCAACGCGGCGATTGAAGCGGCGAGAGCGGGTGATCAGGGGCGCGGTTTTGCGGTTGTTGCCGATGAGGTCCGCTCGTTGGCCAAACGGACCCAGGAATCCACCGAAGAGATTCAGGGGATGATTCAGCAGCTGCAGCAGGGTGCTAACAATGCGGTGAAGACCATCCATACCGGCAGTGAGCAGGCGAAAGTCAGTGTTGGCCATGCGAATCGGGCGGGAGGGGCGTTGTCTCAGATCACGAAGGATGTGTTGAAGGTTTCTGATATGAATATGCAGATCGCTTCCGCCACCGAAGAACAGAGCGCTACGGTCGAGATGATCAATCAGAACGTCAGCAACATCAATCATGCCTTCACCGAGACCTCCAAGGGCGCGGAGCAGATTGCGGGCTCTGGGGTTCAGCTGAAGAACTTGGCGGATGATCTGAACAATCTGCTACAGCAATTTAAAGCCTGATCCAGATCGCCTAAAAAGGCCTGGTAAGTAGTAGCCGAGGGAGTGAAAGATCACTCCCTTTTACGTTATTTCGCTTTCCTTTCGACTACCCCCCTTCCCCTTTTTTTTCCTCTAAAAAGGCGGCTGGCTTGACTCTGCTTGTAGATTTATCTTGATTAATCGCTGCGCCAGCTCCAACCATTGGACGGCAACCATAAATCGACTTATTATGCTGATTTCTATTATAAATAGCATGAGATGAATATGAGTCTTTATCGAAGTATTGAAAAGAACCTGTTTTTTACTCTGACCCGTAAAATTGTCGGCAATGTGGGTTTTCTGCTATTTATGCAGCTACTGACCTTGTGGCTTTTCTATGCGGCCAATCAGGATATCAATGCCGCTATGGCGCAATTTCCTGCTGACAGCCCGCTGGTGCTGCAGGTCAAGGCGATACATGCCGAGAGTCGGATCTATATCGGCATAGCGACGGTGATCAGTGTTTTGGCAGGGCTGTTTCTGGTGTTCTTTATGCGCCACCTGTTTCTCCGCCCGATCAAGTCGATTACCGAAATTCTGCGCGCTATCAGTGATCAGAATGGTGATATCTCGCGCACCCTGCCGGTCAATACCCAGGATGAGATCGCTGATCTTTCCGAGGGCTACAACAGCTTTGCTGTTAACCTGCGCAGCATTATCGCGAAGATCCGTCGCCGTAGTGTCAACGTGGCTTTGGGGGCCACCCAGCTTAGCCAGATTATCCAGCACGCGCATAAAAACGTCACCGAGCAGCAGGGTTATGCGGTTCAGGTGTTTGAGTCCAGCTCGCAGGCTACCCAGGCGATTGAGGAGATAGCCCGTAATACCAGCTTTATCTCGACCCAAAACAGCCAGAATCTAGCCGAGGCCCAAACCTCCAGCCAGGAACTGGTAAAGGTGGTGGAGCAAATACAGCAGGTCACCCAACTGGTAGCCAGCTTTAATAAGACGGTCCACCAGCTCAGTAGTAATTCGGATAACATCAGCAATATCGTCGGCATGGTGCAGGAGTTTTCCGAGCAGACTAACCTGCTGGCACTCAATGCCGCGATCGAGGCGGCCCGTGCCGGAGAACATGGGCGGGGTTTTGCGGTGGTCGCCGATGAGGTTCGGACGCTGTCGCAAAAGGTGAACCGGGCAACCGAAGAGATCGGTGTTAATATCAAGCAGATGACGGGCCTGGTCGCGACCACTAAAGAGGGTACCCAGGAAATTCAGGAGTTCACCCAGAATGCGCAGGGAGTGATTGAAACAACTTCGGTCCAGTTCCATAAGATGGTTGTTGATTTTGAATCGGTCAACAGCCAGTTGACCGAGATCAGTGCGGCGATTGAAGAGTTGTCGAGCACCAATAAAGAATCGCATCAGCATGTCAGCCAGATCTCAGTGCTAAGCCAGCAGGTGAGTGCTGACATTGATCGTTCGCAAGTCTTTTCTGATGAGCTGGAGATCGCCACCGAGCAAACCCAGGAGCTGCTATCACGGTTTATTATCGGTTACGGTGGCTTTGAGGATATGGTCCAGACCGCGCGTGGCTGGACCGCCGAGGTGCAGCAGGCGATCAATGAGTTAGCCGATCAAGGGCTGGACCTGTTTGACCGAAATTACATCGCCGTTGCCAACACCCGGCCTGAAAAGTTCACGGTCAGCTATATGCAGCAGTTCGAACGCAAGATGCAGCCGCTGTTAGATCGTTTTATTCAGCAGCGTCCCGAGTTTATTTATGCGGTAGCGGTGGATAAGAATGGCTATCTCCCCGCGCACCACCGCCATTTATCACAGCCGCTGAGCGGTGATTATGAGGTCGATATTCTTAAGAGTCGGCATCAGAAAATCTATAACGCTAACCGGGCTGAGCAGCGCCGTGCTGCGAACCTGGAGCCTTTCCTGTTGCAAACCTGTATTCGCGATACCGGCGAGATTCTCAATGACCTGTCGTTGCCGATCTATATCAATGGTAAGCACTGGGGGGGGCTGATCATGGGCTTTAAACCGGAGTGCCTGCTCGATAAAGGCGACCGCTCTGAGTCATGAGTTCAGCGCTTGATCTCAACCTTCGGCGGTAGACGCAGACTTCGCTAACCCTGAATGTTGATTTATAGCTGCTGGAGCTGTCCGGTGCGACCGTTGAAGGTGATCAGGCTCCCCTCGCGGAGCAAGCGGGTGGCATCGGGCAGTACCATCGCCGGGATCCCTGCTTCGCGTGCCTGACAGGCGCTATGCGCCAGCAATCCTCCCACTTCGACGATCAGCCCTGCGACCTTGCGCATCAGTGGTGACAGCCCTAAATTAGCCGAGCGGGTAACGAGGATATCATTCTTATCTAGGCTCGCCAGCAGCTGGTGCAGGTTGCACTGTTGGGCATCGATCAGGCGTACCTTGCCACGGATAAATCCGGGCGCCATCGGCCGTCCCTGGTGGGCTATTTTATTGCCATTTCCGCTGTTGTCATGGGTTCTGGTTTTGTTAAAACTATAGGTTTTATTATGGCTAGCTGGCGATATAGGCGGTTGAGTAGAGCGCGTTCGGCTGTGGCCGTCCAGATCGATCCGGTCGCCAAAGATAACCGCTGGCAAAGGCCGTAGGCGGGCGATCTCCAGTGTCAGCAGATGTTGCTGTTGGCGTTGTTGGATTAGTTTGCGCAGCTGTGGTAGCTCTTTCAGGCAAAGAGGCAGCTCTTCCGGTTGCAGGTAGAAGATCTGTCCGCTGTCTAAACCCAGGCGCTGAGCCAAGGCCAGCAGCGCCTTGCGAATCAGTGCGTACTCCCCGGTGTAGTGGTACTTGATGGTTTCGCGTAGCGGCAGAAAGCGTCGCGCCAGGCGCAGGTCGGACCAGAGATGCTGTCGCCGTGCGGCGGGAAGTGCTAACCCTTGCAGTGCTTGGCTGAACTGTCGTTCATCCTGTTTGCGTTGCCGCTGCTGGTTTAGGAACGCCTGTTTAGGCTGTTGCTGATCCGAATCGCGGTTCGCGGTGGTGCAGAGCAGCTCATCGATAAGTCCGGGGTGTTCAGCGTATCTTGGCAGTGAGAGTTCCAGTTCATTGCTGGCCAGATGGCCGTATCGCTGAAGATAG
>CAXBEA010000145.1:0-7006 GCA_963974645.1 uncultured Neptunomonas sp.
TGCCATCAGGGAAAAGTGTTCGAGCAATACGAAGGCGACCCGCGCAGGTCGATTCGGGCTTTCTTGAGCAGGCAGAAAGGCGCTATTGGTGCTACGCATGGCTTTACTAAAGTGCCGCTTTTCTTTGGATTCGCTCATCGACCGTTGACCTGATAATGGATTGAACGGGTATCCCCCGCAGAACGTATCTCACCCGTAGGTGCGTTGTCGCGGTAGATCATTTGATTACTAGTTTGCCTGACAGAAAGATTCTCTGTCCGTCGAGGATAAGCCCAGAATAGCGCCACAGAGACCGGACGTGTATTTGCAGTGCAAATAATAGTATTAAAACTATTGATTTCAATTATGCCAAGACCGGCGCTAGCATGGTTGGCACGTGTTCAGAGAATCCGTAACCGAAACGTAAAGACCACTTAACCATACCGGCCTGCCCTTAAAGCCTGGCTAAGGATAACAAAAAGAGGAATCCAACAATGCAGATGCCACAAACGCTGTCTATACCCAACGGCGACAAAGTTCAGGGGACCTTCTCTCGAGAAGAGATGGGTTCACGGCTGGCGAGGTTACGCCGCTACATGGCCGAGAACGATCTGCAAGCGGTTCTGTTTACCTCCTACCACAACATCAATTACTACAGCGATTTCGTTTACTGCCGCTTCGGTCGTGATTACGGCCTGGTGGTGACGCAGGATAATTACACCAGCGTTTCTGCCAATATCGACGGCGGCCAGCCCTACCGTCGTAACCAGCTGGGGGACAACGTTGTCTATACCGATTGGCAGAAGGACAACTTCTTCCATGCGGTTAAGCAGCTGATCAAGGATGGCGGCAAGGTGGGGGTCGAATTCGACCATATGCCACTGCAGAACCTGGAAAAAATGAAAGCGATTCTGCCTGCCGCTGCGTTTGTAGATATCGGTGTGCCGACGATGAAGATGCGGATGATCAAGTCTGCCGAAGAGATCGCGCTGATCAAACACGGCGCCCGGGTGGCCGACATCGGTGGTGCGGCGATCCGCGACGCGATTGGCGTCGGTGTACCCGAGTATGAAATTGCCCTGGCGGGTACCCAGGCGATGGTGCGCGAGATTGCGGCAACCTTCCCCCACGGCGAGCTGATGGACACCTGGGTCTGGTTCCAGTCGGGTATTAATACCGACGGTGCCCATAACCCGGTCACATCGCGCAAGGTCGAGGCGGGCGACATTCTCAGCCTCAATACCTTCCCGATGATCGCCGGTTACTACACCGCGCTGGAGCGGACCCTGTTCAGCGAGCATGTCTCCGACCGCCATCTGGAGTTGTGGGAGATCAACTGCAAGGTGCATCGTCGCGGCCTGGAACTGATTCAACCCGGGGCGCGCTGCTGCGATATAGCTGCCGAACTTAATCAGATCTTCCTTGAGCACGACGTGCTGCAATACCGCACCTTTGGCTACGGCCACTCCTTCGGCACCCTGAGCCACTACTATGGCCGCGAAGCGGGTCTGGAGCTGCGCGAAGACGTGGATACCGTGCTGGAGCCGGGCATGGTGGTCTCCATCGAACCGATGCTGATGCTGCCCGAAGGTAAGGCGGGTGCCGGTGGTTACCGCGAGCACGACATCCTGGTGGTGGGCGAGAGTAGTGCGGAAAACATCACCAAATTCCCCTTCGGTCCCGAGCACAACATCATCAAAGGTTAGTTTGCTAGGCCTCAAATGTACTTCAGCTGAGGCGGTGCGTTGCGCTAGCTGCCCTCCCGTATCTGAGGGAGCGGCAGCTGGGCAGAGCGGGTTTCGCCTCCGAAATAAAAAAAATAAGGAGAAGAACATGAATTCATGGGTATTGGATTTGTATGTGCTGCTCAATGCAGCGATGTTCCTGGTGGCCTTCGGACGTTATTGGTCTTGTTCTCGTAAAAACGATTCCGGCGCGCGAGGGTAAGATCATGGATTTCTACGAAATGCTCAATTGGGGGCTGATGGCCGCCGCCGTTGCGGTGATGCTCGGAATCGGCGCAATGTCCTCGCGCAGGGTCAGCGACAGCGACGAAGGTGGGTTTCTGCTTGCCGGGCGAACGCTCGGGCCTTTTGTCGGCGCCAGCACGATCGTCGCCACGGGCTTTAGCGGCTGGGGTTTCATGGGCTCGCCCGGAGTGGCCTACGAGTTCGGCGCGATTGAAGTACTCGGCAACTTTTTCTTCGCTCCGGCGATGATGGTCGCGGTGCTGTTTTTCGCCAGTTTTATGCAGAAGCGCGCACTGAAGATGGACAGCAACACCATTCCTGAGTACATCGGCCAGATCCACGGCGGAGGTAGCGGCGGACGCCTGCTACAAGGGGTTGCGGCGGTTATCACCATAGTCCTGCTGATGGTGTTCCTGGTCAGCCAGATCAAAGCGGTGGGCCTGCTCGGCGCATCCTGGCTTAATATCGAGATGACCACCAGCGCCTGGCTGATGATCTCGGTGATCATCATCTATACCATGTGGGGCGGCCTCGCCGCAGTGGCATGGACCGACACAGTGATGGTGTGCGGCATGGCGGTGGGAGCAATCGTGATTGTCGTGCAGATGTTCACCAGCGTCGATCTGACCGAATGGGCCGCTAAGCTCAATGCGATCGATACCAACCTGCTCAGTCCGGAAACAGGAGCACCTTATGGCTCGAGCAAGAGCTCGGTGTACCTGGTGTTCCCCTACGCCTTCCTCTTCGCCGCCGTCCTGCCCTACATGTCGGTGCGCTTCCTTGCCTTCAGGCCTGACGTGAAGATGCACACGGTGGGGGTCTATGTGGCGATCCTCGGCTGTATCCTCAGCCTGATTCCGATCGTTGGCCTGTATATGCGCGCGTTTGGACCTGCGCTCGACGAGGCAGACAGCGCGATGCCGATGTATCTGCAGACCTTCCTGCATCCGGCGCTGCAGGGGCTGATCACCCTGTTCATCATCTTTGCGATGAAGTCCACCGCAAACTCGATGCTGCACACGGTAGCGTCGGCAACGTCGCATGACCTGCGTCTGGCGCTGTTCAAGGATGCCGAGCATGACTCGCCCAGGGCCTTGACGATCAACCGCGTCGCGGTGGTCGGGCTGGGTTTGCTGGGCTTGCTGATGATGATGTACGCACCGCCCTTTATGCTGTCGTGGCTGGGTATTCTCGGCTCGGGCACGCTGCTAGCCGCGATGATTGGCCCGGTGTTCATCTCGACCTTCTGGCAGGGCAATGTCGCCGGGGCGCTGGCGGCGATGCTGGTAGGCTTCTTTACCAGCGGCGGCTTGCTGATGCTGACGGATCTCGGTTGGGTCGAAGGGCCGCTGCTTGGCGCACTGGCCTCGTCAGTCTGTTATGTCGGGGTGTCATTGCTAACGCGGCGGTCGCTACCGGCTTATTCAAACAGCCTGAGCTGAGTGGAAGGCACTGCCCCCGAGCTTAGGGGCAGTGCTCGACGTGCTGATTTACGCCAGCGCTGTGTCGGACAGCCCCATCGCCTGATAACAGCAAAGCCGAGCCCGGCAGCGCCAAACTGGCGTATTTCTAGTATGAAATGGCGCTCAGACACATCCCCCCGTCGCCCCCTCCCGTTACCATCAAAGAGGTCTGTGTGTCTCATGCCTGACTGCGCGGCTAAACGTACGCCGTGCGCCCGATGCCTGCGTCTTGATGAGCCTCAACGGTATGTACAGCAATCCTTACAGCAATATCTACAGCAATTTTTACTAACAACAGGAACGCCCTTATGACCATTACCTATCGAGCCGCTGAAATGGCTAACGAAACACTCACCGAAAAACTTCTAGGGCAACCGACAGCCGAGCCATTAACCGGTGAGATCAAAACCCGCAGCCAGGTGTTCTTCACTAGCGAAGAGCAAAAAATCACATCGGGTACCTGGGAATGCGAGCCGGGCCGCTCGCGGTGGGAGTTTACAACGCGCGGTGAAGTTATCCATGTCCTGTCCGGACGGATGAGGGTAGAGCGCGATGGCGAAGAAGCGGTAGAACTCAGCGCGGGCTCGAGTGCTGTATTTCCTGTAGGTTGGTGTGGTATCTGGACCGTGCATGAAACCTTGCGCAAAGTGTTCGTTATCTACGGGGCATAAATAGATACCTGATTACCCAGGGTCGTCTGCCAGAGACGGAGAGGGGCGCGTAACGGCGTGACCCCCTCCCGTCCGGCGTTTGGTGTAAATGAAAACTTACAACCTTTGCTAGCTGCTACATCTTTGCACAACTTTTTACAGCGATTTCATCAGCGGTTTACACCCGCTTGATAACCTGGATCTGTCAAAAAAAATATAATTAAAGGACAGTTCTATGGCTAGCCATACGCGAAGTGGTACCTCCACTCATAGCGCCAAACCAACGCTGGTTTTGGCGTTGCTCCCCATTCTGCTGACGTTGTCGGTGCTGGGGCTGCAGCTCTTTTACTACAATGATTTTACCCCTCACGTACCGCTTGCCATCGGCTTGGCCATCACCGCCCTGTTGGGTTGGATGCAAGGTTTTCGCTGGCATGAAATGGAAGAGGGGATTTACCACGTCGTCCGTGTAGCACTGCCTTCCGTCGCCATTCTAATGGCCGTCGGCATGACGATTGGGGTGTGGATCTCTAGCGGCACAGTGCCGGTACTTATTTACTATGGTCTGCAACTCATTTCGCCAGAGCTTTTCCTGGCTGCCAGTATGTTGTTGTGTGCTGTTGTCTCCTTGGCGCTGGGCACCTCCTGGGGTACCGTCGGTACCGTGGGTCTGGCGTTGATGGGGATTGGAGCGGGTTTTGATGTGCCCGTGTACTGGACGGCAGGCGCGGTGGTTTCCGGAGCGTTCTTTGGCGACAAAATTTCCCCCCTGTCCGATACCACCAACCTGGCGCCAGCTGTGACCGATACCAACCTGTTTGATCACATCCGTAACATGCTGCCAACCACGATACCGGCGATGCTGATTGCTTTTGTGATTTACCTGATCGTTGGTTTTAATGTTATCGGTAGCCAGAGTGTTTCGTTTGAAAAAATCAATGCCATTATTGTTGGCCTAGAAACCCATTTTGAATTATCGGCGCTGCTGCTGCTTCCTGCCTTGTTGGTCATTATCCTTGCACTGAAGAAAATGCCGGCGCTGCCATCGTTGTTTGCCGGTGTGGTTGCCGGTGCGCTGATTGCCATCTTTGTGCAAGGTCAGAATGTGCATGATGTCTTTAGCTTTATGCAGAGTGGTTTCAGCATTGAAACCGGCGTCAGCGAGATCGATAGCCTGCTTAATCGCGGTGGTATTCAGTCCATGACCTGGGTGATCACACTGGTATTGATTGCCCTGGGTTTTGGCGGGGCTTTGGAAAGCACCCGCTGCCTCGAGGTGATTATTGACGCCGTCTTGAGACGAGTTCGTAGTTTTGCCGGTCTGCAAACGTCGGCCACGTTCACCTCTGTCGCAACAAATCTGGTGGCCGGCGACCCTTACCTGTCTATCGCCCTGCCAGGACGCATGTATGCGCCAGCGTACCGGGGTATGGGTTACTCGACCCTGAATCTATCGCGTTCGATTGAAGAAGGCGGCACCCTGATCTCCCCCTTGATTCCCTGGAACGCGGGTGGTGCTTTTGTGATTACCGCGCTGGGGCTGGGGATCAGCGGCGGTAACGTTGAAAACCTGCTCTATATTCCCTTGGCATTCGCCTGCTGGTTATCACCGGTAATCGGGATCGCCTACGCTTGGCTAGGCTGGTTCTCACCCAAAGCCAGTCACGCTGAAAAACAGCGTTGGGCTGAAGATGGCGAAGGCATTATTGTCGCGGGTCAGCAGGCGGATGAAGAGCTGGTCGCCTATCGCACTTCAGTCGCCGATTAACGCAGGGCATTGCCGCAGCCCTGCTCACCTTCTTATTGGTGCAGCAGGGCTTTTTTATTTCCCACTCAAATTTCAGTATGTTGGCCATGGCGGAGCCCTGATAGGCCGCAATTGCACCGCAGCTAGCAGGAGTTTGCCTTGACCGGGGAGGCTGCAGAATTCGGAAAAATTGTACGCTAAGGATCTATTGGCATTCGCACGGGAGAGAAACATCCTTGGCCCTGTGCGAATTGTTGGTGAAACTTAGGAGTTCCGTATTGCGGAAACCCCATGGAGCTAGAGCTCACCGCAGAAGTGCGAACCAAGCAGGCACTGTGAACCTGAAAAACTGAGCGAAGGCAGTCGACCTGAAGCGGCCACTCGGCAATGTTCTGGTCAACAATGCTGTATCTTTACATCGTGATTTTTTTCAAGCTTGTGAGTCTTTTTACCGATAAGCGCAAAAGCCTATTAGCCCTAAAAGCTTTGGCTATTGCCATTTAAATGTGCCTAAGAAGTAGTAACATGCAGGCCCTCATTTCAAAAACTAAGTGGATACCATGACAGTTGACCTAAATAGTCGTTACGGCTTAAATCCTGCGCATAGTGAAGTGGTAGAGGCGTGCAAAGTTATTGAGCCATGCAATGCCTTAGATATGGGCTGTTCCAATGGACGTAATGCCTTATACCTGAGCCAGCTTGGCTTTAACGTGATCGGAGTAGACAACAACCCCGAGGCTATTGGTATGCTGCTGCAAATTGTGAGCGAAGAGGGGATAGCCAACCTCAAGGCACAGGTGTACGACATCAATAATGCCGGGCTTGGTGTGGATTATGGCTTTATTGCCTGCTCAGTAACCTTAATGTTTCTCGAGCCAGCTCGTGTTGATGCTGTTATCGCTGATATGCAAGAGCATACTCTGTCGGGCGGCTATAACCTGATTGTTTGCGCTATGAGCACTGAAGAACACCCATCCCCAGTCCGCTTCCCTTTTACCCTAAAAGCAGGGCAGTTGCGTGAAGCTTACGAGGGGTGGGAGCTAATTAAGTACAATGAAGATGTAGGTGCTATGCACGGTGGCGCGCAATTGCAGTTTGCGACCATGTTGGCGCGGAAACCGGGCTAGTTAAATGAATGATGAAGGCCGTTGTTACTTCAGCGCCCGACACAACCACGCCGCATAAAAAACCAACAGA
>CAXBEA010000146.1:0-7003 GCA_963974645.1 uncultured Neptunomonas sp.
AATCAGGTGTTCACGTTCGTCCGGAATAGGTGTTCATCTTCACCGGAATACGCAGTTTGACTTGTTGAAGGGTCGAGTTGCCGGTGGTTTGAATGGCTGATAGTTTTAAGTCGTTTGAAAGACTGGTTTTGAACAAAGGAAATTAAATAAAAAAGGGCTGAATATCAGCCCTTTTTTTGTTTTTAGATCTTAACTAATGCGGGTGGCGACATAGCGTCCTGGCGCAGCTTCGATCGGCTTGAATGTTGCTGAGCCAAGCTCAGTAGGGGCTGCTACCTGCTTTCCACTACGCTTGTTCAGCCATGCAGACCAGTGATTCCACCAGCTACCTTCGTGACGTTCAGCGGTATCCATCCATTGATCGGCGGTGTTTCCTAGTTCGCCGTCAGTCCAGAAATGGCGGCGGTTCTTGCTGGCTGGGTTAATGACCCCTGCAATATGACCGCTGGCGCCGAGAACAAATTCACAGTTCTTTAATAGCGATGTGCCTTTGAAGGTGCTTTTCCAGGGGGCGATATGGTCATCGACGCAGGATAGGAAGTAGCAAGGTGTCTTGATCGTGGAGAGATCAATAGGCTCGCCGCAGATGGTCAGTGCGCCTGGCTTGGACAGGTTGTTCTCTAAATACATATTCTTCATGTAATAGATGTAGAAGTCTGCAGGCAGGTTGGTTGGGTCGCTGTTCCAGTACAGCAGGTCAAAGGGTACGGGGGACTGTCCCTTGAGGTAGTTGTTCACTACGTAAGACCAGATAAGGTCATTTGAGCGAAGCATGTTGAAGGCGGTAGAGAGGTTTTTACCGTTTAGAACGCCTTCGCTCTGTACTTTCTCGATCAGAGAGGACACCTGCTTCTCATCAACGAATACGCCGATGTCGCCCGGCTCTTCAAAGTCGGTCAGTGCGGTCAGGAAGGTAGCAGATGATACGGAGCTATCTTTTCGTGCGGTCATTACTGCGAGGCTGCTAGACAGGATCGTTCCGCCAATGCACCAAGCGACAGTGTTCACTTTTTTGCTACCTGAGATCTCTTTAACGACTTCCAGTGCCTTGATGACACCAGATTCTACATAGTCGTCCCAGCCCAGGTGACGCTGTTCTGGGGTTGCGTTAACCCAAGAGATCATAAAAGTGTTCTGGCCCTGATCGACAACATGTTTTACAAACGAGTTGTCTGGCTGCAGGTCCATGATATAGAACTTGTTGATGGTCGGCGGGATGATCAACGTTGGCCGCTCTGCAATCTTTTCATGAGCGGGCTTGTATTGGATCAGTTGTAAAATCTCATTTTCAAAAACCACTTCGCCCGGAGTGGTTGCAATGTTTTCACCCAGAACAAACGCCGACTCATCAGTCATGCTGATGCTGCCCTTGTCGAGGTCTCCTAATAGGTTTTGCAGACCATCGATCAGGCTTTGGCCCTTGGTTTCGATCGCCTGCTGAATGACTTCAGGGTTGGTGGCGGCGAAGTTAGATGGGGACATCGCATCGATATACTGCTGGGTATAAAATTCGAGTTTTTTCTGGTTCTTACCCTCTAAATTAGCCTGGGAAACAGTCTTGTTTAACAGCTGAGAGGCAATCAGGTAAGATTCTTTAATGTAATTGAAAACAGGGCTCTCGCTCCATTCGTTAGCCTTGAAGCGACGGTCCCCAGCAGTCGGCTGTGCAGCAAGTTGGCTGTGTCCGGAGAGGATGGTTGACCAGAACTGTAACGAGCTTTTCTGGTATTCACCAATCGCGTCCATCCAGCCCTGAGGGTCAGTCGGACGGCTCAGAAGCTCGGACCATGCACTATTTAGGTTGTCGAGATACTCTTCGCCGACCTTGCCGCCAAACATTTCAACCAGTTTATGGGTTTCAGCATTCATTGCGGTGAAGTAATTTTCTGTAGTGGAGGGGTTGCTACTATCCATACGTGATTCTCTTTTCCTGCAGGGCTTAAGTCGTGTCTCGCGATGGCTTGATACGGACACCTTGGGACCCGCAGTATAGACTACCCCTGCGCTGGCGTCCTCTCTCATAGTGCGTCGGCCGGGGTACTTTTCTAGGCACTTGGTCTACGTGGTCTAGATCAGTTTTTATAAAATGTTATATTTTTAAGGGGTTTACAATGGTGGGCTTGGTTTTATATGGCACTCAGGGGTGCCATCTTTGCGATATTGCTGAACAGCTGGTAGCCAGTACCCTCGATCTGAATGTTTTGTCGGTAGAGCTGGTTGATATCGCCTACGATGATCAACTGATTGAGCGTTATGCAGTTCGCATTCCAGTGATTATGGATATTGATTCAGGGGCTGAGCTGGGGTGGCCCTTTGATATCCAGCGGCTGACAGAATTTGTTGCTAAGGCGGCTATAAGTTAAAGAATGTCTTTGCGGTTTCGCTACTGGATCGCGCCAGATCCAGGCTGCTGATGTCCATCTGGGCGGCAGCAACCTCGCAGATATGGGGGAGGTAGCAGGATTCGTTGCGTCTGGATTTTGGTTTAGGCTTTAAGCTACGTGGTAGTAAGTAAGGCGCGTCCGTTTCAAGCATTAGCCGATCCAGAGGAATCTCTTTTAATAAGGGTAGCAAGTGTGCACCGCGGCGTTCGTCACAAATCCAACCGGTTATGCCGATGTGTATATCCAGATCTAGCAATTGAAATAGTTGTTTCCTGTCTCCCGTGAAGCAGTGCAGTACTGCATGCGAGAGCTGATCACGATAGCTGCGCAGAATCTCATAAAAAGTTTGTTGAGCATCACGTTCATGCATCAGAACTGGGTAACCCAGCGTACAGGCCAGCTCTAGCTGTCGCTCAAAAGCGCTTATCTGTACCGGGCGAGGAGAAAAATCTCGGTTGAAATCTAGCCCCGTCTCGCCAACGGCTTTGACGCAGTCGTATTGGCAGAGGAGGCGGAGTTGGTCAAGACCATCGACTGGAAAGTCACGACTATAATGAGGATGTACACCTGCGGTGGAAAATAGCCGATGAGGGTGTTGTCGGCATAGCTGAATGGCTTTTTTGCTCTCCTCCAAGGTCGATCCGGTGATGATCAGCCGATCAACCCCGGCATCTTCTGCGCGTTGAAGTACCTGGTCGTAGTCGTGGCTGAAGGCACTGTCGGTAAGATTGATTGCGATATCGATCAGAGTAGGTTTGCTTAAGGTCATTTTTTTGTTAATTACACCGCGCAGCCTGCGACGCCGGTATTCCCTGTGGGTGAAAATTCGTTATGCTAGCATTTTAGGTCTGCGTAGTGTCGGCGCAGCCAATTCAATTTTAAGGTGTTTCGAAATGGCTGGAATTTTAGACTCTGTTGATCAGCGTACCCAATTGGTTGGGCAAAACCGGTTCGAGTTGTTGTTGTTTCGGCTTGGGCGGCACCAATTATTTGCGATCAATGTGTTTAAAGTGAAGGAGGTTCTCAAGCTACCCCGCTTGAATGTCCTGCCCAATTCTCATCCGGTCGTCAAAGGCGTTGCCAATATGCGTGGCCAAACCGTACCTGTAATCGACCTGAGCGCGGCTATTGGCATGGCACCAACCCCGGTAACCGAAAACTCTCACATGGTTGTCTCTGAATATAATGGTTCGGTACAGGGGTTCTTGGTCAGTGATGTGGAGCGAATTTTGAATCTAGACTGGGCTGATGTGCTACCTCCTCCTGCGACGGCAGGAAGGGCGCACTATTTGACCGCCATTACGCGCATGGATAATCGTCTGGTCGAGATTATCGATGTGGAGAAAGTATTGGCCGAAGTCAGCCCCTATACCACAGAGGTTTCTCCCGGCCTGATCGATGATCAGGTGCGAGAGCTGGCGCAAAAATATGAAATTCTAATTGTTGATGACTCTCAAACCGCTCGAGATCAGGTAAGAAAGACGCTCGCCAATCTGGGAATAACGCCTTATGAAGCGATCAATGGTACCGATGCCCTGCAGCAGCTAGAGGCATTTTATAGCCAGCCTGGTGTGCTGTCTGAACGTTTCTTGATGGTGATTACCGATGCAGAGATGCCCGAGATGGATGGCTACCGATTGACCTCGGAGATCCGCAAAAACGAGCGGTTCAAAGATCTCTATATTGTGCTGCACAGCTCGCTATCCGGTTCGTTTAACCTGGCTATGGCGCAGAAGGTCGGCTGCAATGATTTCTTGCCCAAGTTCGAATCGGATCGTTTGGCAAATTTGGTAAAAAACCGGATCAAAGAGGTTAACGGTCTCGATTAGACCGCCCATTGTTAGATCTAGCGCAGCTAGATCGAGAGCAACATCTATAGCACTAGATCTATAATCCTTAGGACCTGAATCTAATATGTCCAGAACAAGGATACCGTGGATCGATAGCCTTACGACTTGGGTATCTCTCCTCGCAACTCATGCGCTCTGAGCAGTTGTTTGGGTAGCCCTAGCATATCGCTATAGATAACCGAAAAACTTAGGATGTTTTGGACGTAATTTCGCGTCTCATCAAACGGAATGGTCTCAATCCAGATATCGATGGGGAGATCCTGACGTTGCTCTAACCAGCTGTTGACCCGTCCAGGGCCTGCATTATAGGCAGCGCTGGCGAGGACTCGGTGCCCAGCGTAGCGTCGGCTGAGGCTGGCAAGATAGTAGCTGCCGAGCTTAAGGTTTAATTCGGGTTCCGTGAGTTGGTGCGAACCCTTGTAGCGCACTTTGGCGCGCTTGGCGGTTTCCTTGGCAGTGCGGGGCATCAGCTGCATCAGCCCCATTGCCCCAGCGGGTGAGCGGGCGTCGGGAGTGAATGCGCTTTCTTGACGGGCAATCGCCAAAATCCAGGAGGTGTCGATCTGGTTGCCCTGCGCAGATTCGGCTATTTCAACCCCGTAAGCCAAAGGGAAGCGCAGCATTAGATCGTTCCATTTACGGCCGCTGATCGCAGAACGAATCGCCTGTTCATACCAGCCCCAGCGTCGGGCGAGTTGGGCTGCCTGGTGGTGCTGTGCCTGGCTTAGGTTGCGGGTGGCTTGACGCCACTCTCGACGGGCATCTGTGCGCTGCTGGTGATAAAACAGTTCGCGGGCGCGGATTAAACCACTGTTATCTCCAAGTTGATCAAGAAAGTCTTTGTCAGGCAGTGCGGTCTGATTGTTAAGGCTGTAACCGTTACCCAGCTTATCGGCCGATAAAAATCCATAGAAACTACGTTCATTGGCCAGCTGGGCATAGAGGCTGGCGGCACGCTCGTTTGCCTCGGCGTCGGGCTTGGCTTCCAGCGCTCTGGCCTTCCAGTAGCGCCAGCGCCCCTTCAACTGTTTTTTAACAGGGAGTTTATCGATCAGCGTCTCAATAGTTGGCCAATCTTGACGCAGGATCAAGTTACGAAGCTGCCATTCAAGTAACGCCGTATCACTCTGATCGGGGTTGATTTGGGTGATAAGTGGTTCCAGAGATTCAGGGTAACTGCGGAGTAGCCGTAGACCAAAGCGGCGCTGCAGCTGCTGTTGCTGTGGAATGTCTAACCCGAGTGTCTTGCTAAACCGCTGCAGCTGTTCAAGCGCTAGGGCGGGATTGCGCCGTCCTAAGCGATAGAGGCTGTTTTGAACCAGTTGCTGGTAGCCGGCAGCGGCCGGATCCAGCTTTATTTTTGCAAGCTGCTGAGGCTTTTGGTGCAGCTTTAATGCTTGTTTAGCCGTGCTCTTCCATTCGGGACGTTGTAAATGCTTACTGGTGTATTTCGCTAACCCTGGGTTGTTGCTTTTGAGTGCCAGCCAAAACCGATCCCAGGCATGGCGTTCAGTGAAGTGATCACTTTCAAGCCAGGCTGTGAATAGTTTGTCACAGCTATCGGGCTGTGAGCGGCCCTGTACCCAGAGCGGTGCAACCTGGCTAAATGCTTTCTGGGTCTGCCCTGTCTGATGCAGTGCCCAGAGTTGCAGGCATTGTAAACTTGTGTTGGCAAGCTTGGGCTGATAGTTGTCGAGTAGAGTTTGCCAGTTTTTACCTTTGCCTAGTTGGTTGAGCCAGGCTTTATGAAGCCTATTGGGTAGAGGTGTGTCGGCGAAATCCGCGCTGAACTGCTGGAGGTTGATGGCGTCAAAGCTGTTGAGCGTCAACCGGTGGCGCTGGTAAATCAGATAAGGATAGAGCGGGTAGTTGCTGAGTTGGTCGATGAGTGGCGAAGCCTGCTTAATGTCGTGCTGTTGTAACGCTTTGAAGGCTTGCTGGTACAGCTCTCGTTGTTGCTGCTTTTCCTCTTTGTGTTGGTTGATCTCAGAGCTAGCCAGGGCGTAGGTAGCCTGAGACAGTAGTAGCGACAGCAACAAGGGTAGTAATAACGCTATCAGAATGTGGCCCGTATGCAGACTATTGGAACTATTGGAACTATTGGAACTATTGGAGGATATATACTGCGGATATGTGTGAGAACAAGACTGCGGAACTGTTCGGGTGGGTTGCAAAACCAGAACCTCTTCGTTTCAATGGCCGCACTTTAAGCGGTTTGGCAGTAGAATAGCCCAAATCCTAGGTTGTTGCCGAGTCAAATCGCACTCGGTGTGACACCGCTCTTTCAAGTTGGATAAAGTTTCTATGGCTCTTTTGAGATTAAACCAGGCGGCGTTGGCCTTTGGTGATAAGCCCCTTTTGGATCAGGTTGACTGGGTGGTACATCCCGGTGAGCGGATCGCGTTGATCGGTCGCAATGGTGAGGGTAAATCGACCCTGATCAAGGTGATTAACGGCCAGCAACAGTTGGATTCGGGAAGTGTTTGGCAGGCCCCTGACACCCGCATCGGTGTGCTTGATCAGGAGTTACCGGAGGCCGATCAGCGTACTGTGTTTGAGGTGGTCGCTGAGGGTTTGCAGCATCTGCAGTTGCTGCGGGCGGAATACGAAAAACTCGCCATGGAAGCGCATGACGACGCCGGAATGAAAAAACTGGAGGACCTACAGCATCGCCTTGAAGCTGTCGATGGCTGGCACCTGGAGCAGAAAGTTGAACGGGTACTGCTGCGGTTGAAACTGCCTGCCGAAACTCGGATGCAGCAGCTCTCA
>CAXBEA010000147.1:0-7000 GCA_963974645.1 uncultured Neptunomonas sp.
CTACATGAATACTGAACTCACCTTTCCACGGCTCGTTACGGAGGCTGACGGCGGCACCCGGTTCGATTCGATCTCAATCGTGGCTACGCCGCAGCCGTTTGCTCCGCCGGCGCAGCCGTTTAGTGTGTCGTCTTTTGCGCAGGCGTCAGAGTGCGGCTTCTTGCACTTGCCTTTCGGGTGGGTTGGCGAAGCGCACCCTTCGCCTATTCGTATGTGGATATTTGTCCTTCACGGGCAGATGCGGTTCGAGGCAAGCAACGGCGAGACGCGAGACATCTTTCCTGGCAGTGGTTTGCTTCTCGAAGACACCCATGGCCGTGGGCACCGCAGTCGAGTTATCGGGGACGGTTCCGCCACGCTTGCGGCGGTAAGGCTGCCGGAGTAGGCATGCTGTGCCACAGGTCCTTCGACACGGTCGGCGCTGGTCTTTGTCGTTAAAAAAGTAATGTCGTATGTTGTCTCGGACGGCCTTAACCCGCATCGTTCAGCGCTGTTTTATTAGGTTTTCTGATAAATAATTTTGGCTTGCCCAGTAGCCCATGAAAAACATTCTAATGTAGCCTGTCCTTCAAAAAATAGCTTTAAAAATAGCTTCAAAAAAACACACCCCGATCTGCTTACAATTCACTTCGACTATTGGCGTATTTAAAGCCTATGATGGCGATCTCTCCTCTTCCCGTCTGAGGCCTAGTACTAGACGGGGAATATCTCAAAAAAATCCCCTTTGCCCAGCAGAGCCTTCAATACAAGGTAATTGAAGCGCTTAGTGCGTCGCGGATAAAAGAGACCCTCTTCGGCAAAACAATGATTTTGCCAATTTAATATCCTGGTTGCTAATTACCTACGATATAAAAATCTCCATGGAGATACATAATGACTACGATTAAAAAATCTACTGGCCGCAGTTTCTGGCTAGCGGGACTGGTGCTGACCACTCTGGTGGCAGGCTGTAATAGCGACAACGGTACTGTCGTCTCCGGCACTACTAGCACCGTTCCGCAGGTGCTCTCTACGAGCCCACTGAGCACGGCCACTGCTGTGGCACTTGACAGCATAGTGGTCGCCACCTTCAGTGAAGAGATAGATGAAGCAACACTGACCGACCTAAGCTTTACCGTAACGGGTGCCGGCGTGGCCGCATTAGCGGGTGTTGTGACCTATGACGCACCCTCTAAAACTGCTAGCTTCACTGCTTCTACAAACTTTACAGCCGACACTGTCTACACGGCCACGCTGACTACTGCGGTAACAAGCGTCGCAGACATCCCACTGGCAACAGACCGTGTCTGGAGCTTCACCAGCGCATTACCCGTTCCGCTAGCGCTCTCTACCAGCCCGCAAGACAAGGCGACAGCTGTAGCGCCTAACAGCAACAAAGTGGTTGTCACCTTCAGTGAAGCGATGGAAGGAGCAACACTGACCGACCAAAGCTTTACCCTAATTGAAGAGGGCCAATTACCGGGTACTGTGTTACCGGGTACCGTGACCTATGACGATGCAACTAAAACCGCCAGTTTTGAGGCTGCCGATCCCTTTACAGCCGACACCCTTCACACAGCCAGGTTGACTACTGCGGTAAAAAGCGCCGCAGGCATCCCTCTGGCAACAGATCTTGTCTGGACGTTCACCAGCGGGTCGGCCCCGGATACTACCCCTCCCACAGCCTCTACTGACCCCATTAACGGGGCTGTTGATGTGTTACTTAATCGCAGCCTGACTGCTACTTTTGATGAAGCCCTTGACCCCGCTACCATCAACGAGTCGACCTTTACGTTGAGCGCTCCTGGCACTCCAGATCCAATCTTAGTTCCAGGCGTAGTCAGCTACAGCAACAGGGTTGCAACCTTTAATCCGACGAGCGATCTGGCTGGCAGCACTGCCTATACCGCAACCTTGACAACGGCCATTTCTGATCTGGCTGGCAATGCTCTGGCTGCTAATATTGTCTGGAGCTTTACCACCGGCGATACCGCTGTTGCTGGACCGGCCCCGGTCAATCTTAGAACCGCGGGAGACTTTGTTATTCTGACAAAAACCGGTATCACCAACGTTCCTACATCCGCTATTACCGGTAACATTGGTGCCAGCCCAATCACGGCTGCGGCAATGGATAATGTTTTCTGTACAGAAATAACAGGCACCATCTACGGCGCTAACGATGCCTATACTGGAAGTGGTCTTAGGCCCTGTTTTGCGGGTGCGGCACCTGACAATACCCTGGTCGCCAATGCGGTGCTGGATATGGGGACCGCCATTACCGATGCGGCAGGCAGAACTACGCCTGATTTCACCGAACTGCACGCAGGCGATATTAGCGGCCAGATACTGGTCCCCGGCCTTTACAAGTGGAGTTCAGGTGTGTTGATTTCAACGGACGTCACTCTTAATGGTGGTCCCAATGATGTTTGGATATTCCAGATAGCACAGAATGTTACCCAGGAAAATAACAGTCAAATCCTTCTGGCGGGTGGTGCACAAGCTAAGAATATCTTCTGGCAAGTTAGTGGCGGTGTGGGTGTAGCCATAGGAACGAACGCCGTCTTCCAGGGCGTTGTCCTTGCTGAAAAAGGTATTACGGTAAATACAGGCTCAAGTGTTAATGGCAGGTTGTTATCCCAGACCGCGGTTACCTTGAACCAGAATGCGGTTACCCAACCCGCTCCTTAGGGTAGCTGTTTTACCCAGTTAAAGCCGGCAACAATACAAAAGGACCCCCGGGTCCTTTTTTCCATAAAAACAGATAGGTAAAATCTTTTTGGGGGTGCGGTCGCTTAATTAAATACGCCGATGGGGGCTAGTAGGCAAGGAGTAGCCTTATAGATGTAAAAAAGCCTATCCAAAAACTACTCTACTGGATTGCGAGGGTGATTTTATGCCCGCGCAGAGGCGAGACCCTTCAGCAGTAATTGACGTTGATTCCAATTGAACCAGTGGCCACAGTGTTCTTGGCTATTACAGCCCTGCGGAGTTAGAGTAGGAACGCGTCGCTTAGAAAATGTCTATTTGGGCTGTCACAGGTCAGTCCAGCGCTTTTCGTTACCTGACACAGGTTACACCATCAGATTGGGAATCATATTAATGGCTAACAGGGCATTTAATCTTCAACGACTATGCAATTATGCTGGAATGGAGTTTGACCCCAACTCAGATGAACAAGTAAAAGAGGTTCTACGAAATAAATTTAATATTTTTCTTCCGCAGCGGCAATCGATGGACGACGCCTTGGCGGTGGTGGTCAGTGATCATGAGATCATCGACCTGATCATTAAGTACCGTTCAAACAGATGAGTGGGTAATACTTGTCGCCTCTCTTTAGTGAGATCAAAACTCCCCCCCTTCTGGCCACCGTCCGGCTGCTATAGCTGGTTGCCACTCTGAGTGCCCCGGTATTGATTCCCGATGCTGCTAATTGGGATCACAAGGCATGCAAAAAAGACAAATTATAACGAGGCCGCGGGGTTCAGCCCTGCTGCGTTGGGTTCGTCGTTGAGCCTTGTCCCACAACCAGGCTGTTGGGGCTGGCTGAAGAGATGGGGTTGTTAGGAACATTTAAAGGGGGAGGAGGGGCAAGTGCTTTGCTGCGCAGTGCCTGCCCCTCTATGTCATGATTTTTTTGCTCGGTGATTAGTTCTGAAGCAGGGTCTCTAGCTTGAGTTGATCGGCAGTAAAGTTGCGAATTCCTTCGGCCAGTTTCTCGGTAGCCATCGCATCTTCGTTCATCATCCAGCGGAACTGGGGTTCGCTTAGGCTCAGTTTTGGCTGAACTACGCGAATGGTTTTCGGATCCAGTTGGCGCTCCAGGGTACCTTCGGTGGAGGCTAGCTCGTCGAGGAGTGCGGGACTGATGGTGAGTCGATCACAGCCAGCCAGTTGCAGGATCTCGCCGCTGTTACGGAAGCTGGCGCCCATCACGACCGTGTGGTAGCTGTGTTGCTTGTAGTAGTCATAGATCTTGGACACCGATACTACCCCGGGGTCTTCGGCTGCCGAGTAATCACTGCGGCCAGTCGACTGCTTGTACCAGTCGAGAATCCTGCCGACGAAGGGCGATATCAGGTAGACGCCAGCTTCAGCGCAGGCTGCGGCCTGCGAAAAACCGAACAGCAGGGTCAGGTTGCAGTTGATCCCTTCGGCTTCGAGCTGACGGGCGGCCTGAATCCCTTCCCAGGTCGCAGCGATCTTGATCAGTACCCGCTCCTTGCCGATGCCTGCCTCTTTGTAGAGGTGGATCAGTCCGCGAGCGCGTTCGATGGTGGCCTGGCTGTCAAAGGATAACCGTGAATCCACTTCGGTGGAGATCCGGCCGGGAATCACCTTGAGGATCTGCTCGCCAAAGCTGACCGCCAGTTTGTCGGCCATCAGATTCAGCGCGCTGATCTTGCTGAGGTTCTGGCGCAGCACCCAGGTGCGGGCTTCATCCAGCAGCGGGCGGTATTCTGGCTGCTGCGCCGCCTTGAGAATCAGCGATGGGTTGGTGGTGGCGTCCATCGGGGTGTAGCGCTCGATGGCGGCAAACTCACCGGTGTCGGCGACCACGGTGGTCATGGTTTTGAGCTGTTCAAGCAGGTTGGACATTCCCATCTCTCTTTTGACTAAATCAAATTCAGTTAATACCGCTGGCTATCAGGCGGCAAATAGTTCGGGTTTTATCAGCGCTAACGCCTGTTTAAGGACGTTGACATCGGCATTGGGACGAAACGCATTTTCGCTGATAAAACGGCGGAAACGTCGGGCGCCAGGTTGGCCCTGGTAAAGCCCTAAAACATGGCGGGTGATCCAACCCAGTTGTGCCCCCTGGTCAAGCTGCTGCTCGCAGTAAGCGCACAGATCCCGCAGCACCTGATCAAGATTTACGCTGTTGCCGCCATACAGGGCCTGATCGACCTCTGCCAGCAGCAGCGGGTTCTGGTAGGCCTCGCGGCCAATCATCACCCCGTCGAGCTGCCGCAGGTGTTGCTGGCATTGATCCAGGGTTTTAATACCGCCGTTGATGATGATCTCAAGCTCGGGGTAGTCCTGTTTCAGGCGATAGACCCGGTCATAGTCCAGCGGTGGAATATCACGATTTTGCTTGGGGCTGAGGCCCTGTAAAATCGCTTTGCGGGCGTGGACGATAAAGGTAGTACAACCCGCGTCCGCCACCGTATCAATAAAACGACACAGGAATGGATAGCTGTCCTGGTCGTCGATGCCGATGCGGTGCTTAACCGTAACCGGTATCGCAACCGCCTGCCGCATCGCCTTGACCGATTCGGCTACCCGTTCTGGCTGCGCCATCAGGCAGGCGCCGAACATGCCGTTCTGGACCCGATCGCTGGGGCAGCCGACATTCAGATTAACTTCGTCATATCCCCATTGCTCGGCACGTCGGGCGCATTCAGCCAGGGCAGCAGGATCGCTACCCCCCAGTTGCAACGCCACCGGGTGCTCTGCAGGGTTGAATTGCAGCAAGCGGTTTGCATCGCCATGAAGAATCGCACCGGTGGTGACCATCTCGGTATAGAGCAGCGCGTGCTGGCTCAACAGCCGGTGAAAATAGCGACAGTGTCTATCAGTCCAGTCGAGCATCGGCGCAACGCAGAAGCGGCGGGACGGTTCTGCCAGTGCGTTCGTGGTTAAATGTAATGGGTTTTCCTGGGTCATTTGTCCGTGCGTGGTTGAGTCAATAGTGGGTGAGTCAAAAGTGGTCGCATCAATGATATTTAGAGATTGTTTCCCTGTCGGCAGTGGATCACTGCATAGCCGGAAAGGATTTATGCCTAGCCCTGCTAGCCCAAATCAAACAGGCGATACCAGTTTTGCGTGCAAAAGAGACAGATTATACATCAGGAAACTAGGCGCTTCTCGAAAAATAAGCAACCTCTGCCAGGGAGTTGTTTTTAAAGCGCTGAGTTAACTGATTAGGCTCCTGGTTAGCGGATTAGAACCCCGTATCCTTTACGTTTTCCATCACCACGAAGGTGCTCGATTGGAGCACGTGGGGCAGCGCTGAGATCTGTTCGCCCAGCATTATCCTATACTCAGTCATATCTCGGGTGCGTACTTTCAGCAAGTAATCGAAACTGCCGGCGATCATGTGACACTGTTCGACAGCAGGAATTTTTCTGGCAGCCTCGTTGAAGGCGGTCAGTGCTTTGCTGCTGGTATCGTTGAGTGTGATCTGGGCAAAGGCGATATGGCTCATCCCCAGTTTGGTCTGATTGATGAGCGCGGTGTAGCCTAAGATATAACCCTGTTCTTCGAGACGACGCATGCGTATCTGGCAAGGGGTTTTGGAGAGCCCGACCCTGGAGGCAAGCTCGGTGACGGTGATGCGAGCGTTCTTTTGCAGCTCTTTTATGATCGCATGATCGAACTTGTCCAAATTACCCATAAAGACCTCGAGTGAGCTGTTTTTATTGTTGTCTTAGCCGTTGAATATAAACCATTGACCTCTGTTTCTGGAGTAAATAGTGAAACCGTCCTCTGAGCATCGTGCCGTAGAGTACTTTCCGGGGTTTAGTCGACTTGGATTTGGTCGGTATTTTAGTGGCTGTTTTAGCGCTGGTTGAGGGGCGTTTTCGCACCTTGAATCTGCACTAGATGTGCATTGAGTGCGATTAGGTTTTTTGTCTTTTAAATCTTATTTATCTTTGTTAATTGTTCTTATTTTTATTCTATAAAGTGTAAATGTATGGATGTTGTGGTTGTTAATGGAGAAAACGACCTTTGTTTTGTCGGTAGAATGGAGCCACAATAATTAACCGCTTGACGCAGGAGATAGGGCAGATGCAAAAAGTAACACTGACAACAACCGAGTGCCGGAAAAGGATCCGTGACTACTATCTGGCAGATGAAAACAGGGTTATCGGTGAACTGATTGCCGCTGCGCAGATCTCTCAAGGCGACCGGGATGCGATCTCTGAGCGCGCCGCCGAGCTGGTGCGCTCTGTGCGTGGCCATTCCAAACCGAGCATGATGGAAAAGTTTTTGGCCGAATACGGCCTGACTACCAAGGAAG
>CAXBEA010000148.1:0-6935 GCA_963974645.1 uncultured Neptunomonas sp.
ACGGCGGGAGTAATCCCGCCTCCTACTCGATGTGCTATGTATGTGTTCATTGCTGTGGCTAGCAAGGCTTCGTCTTGGGGGTTGTGCGACCCAGCTGCCATCTCAAACCGTATAGGCTAAGAGGCCAGCCTGTAAAAAGTACCTACTCAGTATCAGCGACAATGTATGGACCCCTCCGTCCCAGCGATTTGTGCGCATTTTTCTCGAAGCATCTCCCTGAGCAATATCACAGCAGGCGTTACTTGCTTTCTGCTTGGACAGAGTAAATAGAGCTGTGCCGAAGGTGATTGAAACCCTGCCAGTATGGGTACTAATTTTCCGCTACTCAAATCTGAACAGATGTCTATCTGGGATCTATAGGCGATACCTTTTCCGGCAACCGCCCAGCGTCTGACAATATCGGTATCATTGCTAACTCTATTACTGTTTACCTTTATCCGGTAACCGCCTGATTTATCGGAAAACTCCCAGGTATTGAAAAGACGACCGTCAAGCCTGTGGAGCAAGCAATTGTGCTTTCTTAGATCCTCAGGATGTGAAGGTTCTCCGAACGTGGATAGGTAGGAAGGCGATGCGCAGGTAACTCTATTTAGAGTCGCGATGTGAAACGCGACCATCGTTGAGTCTTCAGGTTTTCCATAGCGAAGTGCGACGTCAACTTCGTCCATAAAAAAATTAGTGAGGGAGTCGCCTGCATTTAAGTTGATCGACAGGGAGGGGTGCTTGTCCATCAATTCATCCATCCAAGGCAGCACTAAATTACGCCCTAAATCTGATGAGACTGAAAGCCTCAATTCTCCGCCGACCTTGCCCTGCATCTGATGGGCCGATATACGACCCTGATCCAGTGACTCCAGCGCCTGACGGCAGTGAAACAGAAACTGCTCTCCCTGCGCTGTAATCCGTAATTGCCGGGTTGTTCTTAGAAACAGTTGGACATCGAGCTGTTTTTCTAAGCGCTTGAGTGCCGAACTGGCAGCGGCTGTCGAGATTCGCTGCTGTTTAGCCGATTCGGTGATGCTGCCGGTTTCTGCAATACGGATGAATAGAGTCAGATCTGAAGTATTCATTATCAACTTTTTCTTAAGAGTGTTTATCCGATTGGTGTGTTTTTAGTTTATAGAAGGGGGGTGATAATGTCGTTACTCAGTTGCTAACTGGCAATCAGAGTGGCTTGTTACATCCAGCCCTGGTACGGGTAGTTGCTAGAGTTAGGGAGATATTTTGGATGTTGCTGCTGTGAGTAAACAAAAAAATCAGATTCTAAAGGGGCAGCTATGATCGAAGCAGAATGCACTAACAACCTATTGGGTCGCTCACTGGTGCTGCCTTGTGGTGCCGTGTTAAAAAACCGGCTGGTTAAATCAGCCATGTCTGATTCGCTGGCTGACGGCGAGGGTAATCCGACAGAGGCTCAGATTCGACTCTATGAAAGGTGGGCAAAAGGAGGGGTTGCACTATCGATCATAGGTGAAGTACAGGGCGACCCCCGCTTTCCTGAGAAGCCAGGCAATCTGGTTTTAGGAGCCAGCTCTAATCTTCAGGCCTTGCATTCATTGACCGCCAGGGCGTCGATTGAAGGAGCACATATATGGCCGCAGATAGGTCATGCAGGGGCGTTGTCACACTCACCTATTAGCCAACCTACCGGTCCCTCAGCTCTTGCGATTGGCAACTTTAAATGTGCGGGCATGTCGATGGCAGCGGTGGAGCAGTTACCTGATATGTATGCCAAAGCTGCATTGCTTGCGAAAGAGGTAGGATTTACCGGCGTTCAGATCCATGCAGGTCATGGATTTTTACTCAGCCAATTCCTGTCGCCTTTATTTAATCGGCGTAGCGATCAATACGGCGGTTCGATTGAAGCGCGTTGTCGAATTATTGTCGAGGTGATTGCTAAGGTTCGGCAGGCCGTCGGTCCTTTATACCCCGTGGGAATTAAGATTAACTCGTCTGATCAATTAGAAGGAGGGTTGACAGAGGAAGAGGCCTTAGAGGCTATTCGTATTCTGGATCAAACTTCCATTGATCTGATTGAGATAAGTGGAGGCACCTACTTTCCAGGAGCAAAAGCCAGCTCTGATAAATCAGGTGGGGGTCCCTACTTTGTTGATTTTGCCCGAAAGGCTCAGCAAGTTACCCGTGTGCCATTACTGGCAACGGGTGGATTCAAGACCCGCGATGAGGCGCTTGACTCGCTGGCTAGTGGCTCTGTCGATATGGTTGGATTGGCACGTGCTATGGTATTAAACCCAGAACTTGCCAATGACTGGTTGGCTAACCAAGGCGATGACCTTGCTTTTCCCAGATTTGAGGCATCGCCCCCTGGCGGAATTACGGCTTGGTATACCATGCTGTTAACCGCTGTCGGCAATGACTGCGAGAGCCGCTTCGAGTTGGACCTTGGGTCCGCTATCCACCGGTATGAGGAGCGTGACGAGATTCGATGCGCGAAATGGCGGAAGAGGTTCTCTATTGGTTAGCAGGAGAACCGTTGGTAACTTCGATGCGCCTGAAGGATACATAATCTATGTCTGCTGTCGACAATTAGGATGCTAGATCACTCAGCGGGAGGTCTGTTAAGTAGATGAAAGCGCCCGTGTTACCGCATGGGTTAAGTTCATTCTGTTGATGGAGGTGGGAGCTATCAAGCGCCCGAGGGTTCAGGTTAATGGGAGACCATCCGGCTTCAGTTCCTGCGTCCTTCGTTGATTTCATTGATCACTTCGCTGGCGCATTCTGGCATCGCTTCAATGATGGCCCCTGCGATATCAAGTGATTGCTCAGGCACCGCTTCTGATAGGCGTGATACAAACTCGGTGGCATCCTGGTTGAGCTCCTGAACCGCCTCTTCTGGAGTATGGGTGTGATTGATGGATTCGATCATCTTGTCGATCGACTCGTCGTTTTGGGATCCTGACAGGGTACCAGCATACTCTGTTGCTACGGGGACTGCCGTGTCGGGAATTGCTTCAACCACTGTAATGGCAATATCCGCTGCCTGCTCGGGTACCAGATCCGTAATCTGCGAAACCAGATCTATAGCAACCTGTTCAGTGGTGTCTTCTTCTCTGTCAGCTGGACGCACCACCTCATATTCATCCGCCAGTAACTGGGCGTAATAGTCGGCCACTTCAACCGCTCTTTCCGGCGCTGACTCCACCACTATCCGAGCCATTTCCAACCTGAGTTCAGGCAGGGTACGGCCAATTTCGGCAGCGATATCGACCACCTGATCGGGCATCGATAGCGCCAGATGGCTGACCAGCTCGTAAGCAAACTCCGGCTTGGATATTATCATTGCAGAGGTGATATCCAGAATCTGTTCGGGGACGGCTTCAAGCATAGCTTTATAAAACCGTAGCACATCGATGCCGTCTACAGAGGCCACCGCTCCAGCGATTTCAGCCCCTTGATTCGATGTCGACAAGGCGACCGCACGGGTCATCCTCACAGCAGCGGCGGGGTCTAAATTGGCGACTTCGGTGGCCATCACCGCTTCATGACTCAGCGGCTGTTCTGACTCCTGATACTCGGTACGTGGATCCATGTCGACGCTGACAGCCGCTGCAGCGCTTTGCATGACAAAGGACTCCTGTTGCTCAACCGGCAGTGCGACCCGAGCAAACATGCGATAGGTCACGAAAACCCCCAGCAGTAATTGGATAACTCCCAGGAACCAGAACAGCGCTGAGTTCCCGAATAGCTTCATGATAATGGCGGTCGAATAGGGGCCGATGATACCGCCGATGGCAAAGGCCAGAATCAGGCAACCCATCGCTGCGACCATCTCACTCTGGCGGAGCTTATCAAAAGATTCAGAAATGCTCAGTGGATAGGTGCAGGCGATAATTCCACAGGTGATGCCGGTTGCGACCGACATCGGCCAGAACCAACCTTGGGCAGCCAGTACGCTGACACTAAATCCGGCCAGGGCTGAGATAATCAGAATGATCAGCAGGATCGTCCGTCGATCAAAACGATCGGACAGGTAGCCGATCGGGAACTGCAACACAAAAGCGCCCATGATGGCGGCGCCCATATAGAGCGATAACTGGAAGTCGATGATACCGAAATTACTGGCAAACAACGGCAACATGTTGAAGGCTGCGGAGTAGATCAATCCTGAAATAAAGCAGCTGACAACGCCCAATGGCGATATTTTAAACAATGCAACTAATGACATCAGCTCCACCTCTTCCACTAGGGGACCGCTATTGCGGCTGAGGACGATGGGAATGATGGAGGCGCAAAGCAGGATGCCGCTCAGCACGAACAACACCGTGCCCTGTGGGCTGGCAAGGTTAATCAGAAACTGACCACAGAACAGCGCGCCTAGAACGACTACTTGGTAGAACGCCAAGACCTGCCCGCGGTTCTTCTTGGTTGAGCATTCACTCAGCCAGCTCTCCATCGCCGTATAGGCGCAGGCATTGCAAAATCCGATCAGGATCCGCATAGCGCCCCACAGCATGGCGCCGGTATAGAGACTGCAGATCAGGATGCTCACCGCAGCCAACGCCAGGCAGCCGGCAAACATACGGATATGCCCGGCCCGGCTGATCAGGTGCCGGGCATAAATTCCACCTACCAGCATACCGACAAAATACAGCGACAAGATCAGACCGATGGTATCGGTATCCATCGCCTCCAGTCCCATACGTACCGGCAGCAGAATATTGATCAGGCCATTGCCCAGCATCATGATGAAACAACTGACCAGCAATGAGGCCAGGGGTAACAGCGTTTGGTGCATGGGCGAGAACCTGAGCAACTTAGTCGATAGGAGTGGGCCGTGGCTCGTTATCCACCAGAGTCCCTCGTTGTATATAGAGCGGGTAGTCGAATTTCATAGGGTGGGCGAAAAAAACTCCCGGCAGGGAGTTTTTTCTGGGGTTGGGACACGGGCTTAGGGCTCAGGTCAAGCTGCCCTAAGCCGTGCTTATCAGCTCGGCAGGAACTCCTGACTCCAGCCCAAGCCTGCGACCTTGCGCTCCAGCATCGACTCGATCTCAGCCTCGCTGTAATCCACCGCCGCCAGCACTTCCCGGGTTGAGTGGCCGAACCTTTCCGCCGGCGTCACCGCGTTGACTTTGGCATCAGTAGGACGAATCGCATAGGGGTCGATCTGGGTGATGCGATGCCCGCTCGGATGGTCAGCAAAGATCGAGAACGCAAAGCTGCCCTGATCGGAACCTACCCGACCATCGGCTGCTCGACTGTATTGGCCTCGCAGGTCCTCGATCGACATCGGCTCCGCCGCAGCCAGATCGGCAGCGCGCAGTATTTTTGCCCAATAGCCTGCCGGTGCATGGCTGAAGGCGGTGCGCAAAAACGCCGCTCTATCGGTCGCAGCCGTGATCCCTTGCATCCCTTCAACCTGCTCCAGTTTGCTCAGATCGGCAGTGCTGGCATCCAGGAAGATCCAGCCTTCGCTGGTCTGATAAAAGTGCGACAACGCATGATTGCCCTGCACGCCACGCCCAGAAGGCTCATCAAAAGGCGCTCGTCCGGCATAATCAAACGCGAACGAGAGTTGCGCCAAATTGGTCACCGCCGATAACGAGGTCCTGGCGCGGGTCACCTCACCGGTCTTGCGCTTATGGTAGATAGACACGGCCATCCCCAGAGCGCCCGAGAAGCCACAGTTGACATCCAGGGTGCCCAGATGCGCATGCTCTTCGGGCGTCGCGGTGCCACCGAAGCGGCTCATGATGCCGCTATGCGCCTGAATAATATCGTCGTAGCCGATATAGTCCGTTTTCGGTCCGCGACGAGGTCCACCCAGACAGTCCAGGCGGCAGAACAACACCCCGGGATTGATCGCCTGCAGGCTGTCGTGGTCTAACCCCAGCGGCTTAATCTGCCGCTCAGGGGCATTAATCACCACCATATCCACCGAACGCACCAGCCGGTTGAACACTTCACGTCCCTCCTTGGTCATGATGTCGACCAACGCACTCTGCTTGCCAACGCCGGTCTGGAAGGTAAACAGAATACCGATCAGCGGATCGTACAGCGGGGTGACCGTATCCACTTTGATCACCTCGGCACCAAAGCGTGCCAAAAACGCGGTCGAATGCGGGCCAGCGATGACGTTGGTCAGATCCAGGATCCGGAACCCTTCCAACCAGCCTTTACCGCTGGCTGGCTGAATCGCAGCACCCTGGGGACGCGTAACAACGTCCTGCTCAGCCACCGCCGTCAGCTGCGCCAATGCCTGGGTAAAATCGACCGTTTTTCTTGGCCGAGGCGTCAGCATCGCGTCGGCAGCACCCTCCAGCCAGGCGATCGGGCCGGGCTGCTTCATCAGACCATACTCAGGGTCATCCACCTCGACGATCAGACCGGCGGCGTTGGTATGCTCCATATTGACCCATTCCTGGGTGGTACGGTGTGGTGCGCCAGGGATCTTTCCTTCACCGAAGATGACACCCCACTCCTCAGATGTTTTGGTCAGAAATGCAACCTTCATCTTGGCCGAGATGATATCGGCCCACTTTTTCGGTAACGGATACACCCCGATCGAGGTCTCGCCATCCCACTCGGCGATCGGCTTGTGCAGATCGGCGACCTCGGGCAACCCCTCGACCAGCAGTTCATCGTAAACACCCAGTACTTGCAACGCCCGCTTGGCGTGATTACGGTGTGATGGGCAGACACAGTAGAACATGCGGCCATCGGCGCAGAGATAGCTGCGATAGAAGGGGTCCAGGTACTCCTGTAGATCGGTATAGCTCAGATCAAACGGAATATTGTTGGCCTTGCGGTGCTCGATCTCCAGTTCACGCATGGTTTTATAGCGCTCAGGCAGCCCTTCGATGACGTAGGAGTTATAGGACAACCCTTCCATCATAGCGGCGGCGACCGGTACTTCGATGTGATCACCACGGCCGGTTTTTCACGGCGCATCGTGTTGACCGCAGCAAATCCGT
>CAXBEA010000149.1:0-6724 GCA_963974645.1 uncultured Neptunomonas sp.
TGCCGGCCTTCAAAACCGAAGGTCACCGCATCTTTCTCCTCGTTGGTTAGTCCCAGCGCTAGGTAGCGACCAGATTGCAGATCATGGAGGATCTCAGCCGAATACCAGGGCACGGTGGCCTCGGTGTACTGGGTAGCATGGGCTTCGCCCACGCGCCAGAGTTGACCGCGACCGTCGTAGTGGTCGGCGACAGCGATCTGCCAGGTGTCCTCATCGACATAGAGGGTGCGCTTGGCATAAATATGGCGTTCACCCTCTTTCAGGGTGCCCTCTACAACCCAGACCCGATGCTTTTCGTAACGGGTCAAATCAGGATTGATGTGACCGGCGCGGATAATTTCATCGTACTTGTGGCGCGGAGAGCCCAGTTCGAAAGCATTGTAGGGGATATACATCTCCTGCTTTCCCAACAGCGTCCAGTTGTATTTGTCCGGGGAACCGTTGAACATATCGAAGTTGTCAGAGGTGCGCAGACTATCAGACGCGGTGCCTGGTCCATCGTAGGCGACCTGGGGGGCTCGGCGTACCCGACGCTGACCCGAGTTATAGATCCAGGCCATGCGTGGCTGCACCACCTGATCGATGGTTTCATGCACCAGCAGTGTGGTACCGACCAGCCGCGCCGGTTCGGTGATCTCCTGCTTGAAGTAGAACAGTATGTTGGCATCCTGGGCCGCGTCATAGCCATCGGCCATGTACTGCGGAAAGATAAATTCGTCCACCAGTTTGACCGCCGTGTAGCTGCCGTTACGCTGGACGGGTGCCTGCATCAGCTTGCGTTTCGCCGCGCCGCCACGGTAGCGGGTGATATGGTTCCAGACCACCTCCAGGCCGTTTTGAGGAATCGCGAAGGGGATCGCTTCCTCGTAGTTGGCCAGCGCATTGGTGGTTAATTCTGCGCGGGTCGCGTTCTGGATCGCTTTGTCGTAAACGCTTTGGGGATAAGCGCCGGTACGGTGGCTGGGATAAACCGGAATCCGGTAGCTGTCGGGATAGGCTTTAAACAGCGCGACCTGTCCTGGAGTCAACATGGATGCATGTTGGTCGAGGTTAGCTGCGGTGATTGTGAACAGCGGTTTTTCGCCGGCGAAGGGGTTGTCACCGTGGCTGATCGGCTGGGTTAAACCACCGGTCCAGGCTGGGATGGAACCATCGGCATTGGCCGCTTTGACTGCACCGACGGGGGTCAGGCTGGTACCGAGTTTGGCGGCTTCGGTCGCACTGACGGCCGCCAATGCTTGACCGCTTAACAGTGTGGTCGCTACAAGGATGGCCGCGTGGAGCGCGTGCTTGGTAGAGAGAATGTTGATCATTATTATTATCCTTACAAAATACTTTAACGTGTCTTTAGAATGACACACCCATGCTCATGGACAGGTAATCTTTGTCGGTCAGGAAGTTGTAGTCACCACCGAAAAAGTTGACATAAGAGATGTTGGCGGTATACAGGTTGCGGTATTCCGCACCCAAGCCGATGCTGATCGACTTGCTGCCCTCGTTAAACTGCTGGCCCGGAGAGGGTGAGTTACCGTCTACATCATGCGACCAGGCCAGCGATGGGGTCAGGTTGATTCCCGCAATCGCATCATCATAGGCCAGTGATGCGCGAGCGCGGTAACCCCAGGAAAACTGGGTGGTGTAGCCGTCGGCGCCGGCAGCACCATTGCCAAATGCCGTGGCGCGGCCGTAGCGTGGGTTGCTAGGTAGGCCTCCTGAGGAGCTTTCTGCATCGGGTAGACCGTCAACGAAGGTGGCACCGATCTCCGCTGCCAGCGACAGACGGCTGGCCCCGAGCACCCGGTCGAAGAACTGGATCGCGGTAGTTTGGATCTGGTAGACGTCATACTCATCGAAGCCGTCGATCAGTGATCCCGGAGCTGTCGCAGGTACACGACTACTCATCGGGCTTCTAGGGTCTAATCCATCAGTAAGGAAGGCGACAAGGAGATCGTTGCCGTTGATCTGGATTGGGAAGTCGGGACGATAGCTGACCTCTCCTGACAACGCCCAGGTTCCGACGCTGGTCTGATAGCTCAGGCCAAACAACTCAATATCTTCAGGGTAGGCCACGGTGTAGGTTCCATCAAATCCGGCTGAAAATGGACCTGTGGTTGATCGAAATGCGCTAACGTAGGGGGTGCGGCCATGGTAGTTGAGATAATAAGCACCGAACTCGGTATCGATACTGTCCGCAAAGTATCGCGTGGAAAGACCAAACTGACCACTATCATCCGGCTCTTGGTCGGCAGAACGATTAACAAAGGTGCCGGCTAATAAGTTGGTTGAATCGGGTATCGTGCTGGTGAAGGCGAGTCGATCACAGCCATCGGCCGCCCAGTCTGCACCCGAAAAAATCGTACCGCAGCCATCGACCACGGTCTTTTCCCATTCCAGTTGATAGAAGCCTTCGACCGAGAGATTGTCGGTCAGACCAGCCGAGACGAAGAGCATATTAACCGGCAACAGTCCCTCTTTAATTTCGGCACCGGGACGACGGAAGGCAGAAACGTCTATCGGGTTGATGGTGTTGATGCCGCCCTGGATAAAGGTCGACTCACCCCAGCTGATCACCTGTCTACCCAGGCGCAGATCGATGGGGGTGTTAGCGACTTCAAATTCGCCGAAGACATAGGCATCCAGAAGTTCTGCACCGGAGAATTTGGCCAGGTTGTCGAAGCCGTCGTCGCTGAGCTTTCCGGGGGTGTAGCCGTTGACCACGTTGCCGTGATCCTGATTGCCGTCTTTTAATTCGAAGTCGTACCAGTATTTGCCGCGTACAAAAACACCTAGGTTTTCATAGCGTAGCGATAGGCCGTGGACACCCTTGAAGGTCTTGGTGAAGGCGTCGTGTTTGTCGAAGTTGAGGGTGCCGTCATCCATGGTGTTGGAGGTTGCGGTGCCGCCGTTACCTTCTGAATAATAGGCTCTGTCCCTGCCAGCGGTACGCCAACTGGCGCCGATAGACAGGGAGGAGTCGAAGCTACCCTCTACATCGCCTAAGCTGAAGGTCAGTGCCTGTGCGGGTTGGGTTGTTAAGGTGGCCAGCAACATCGCGGCACCTAGAGGCGCGAGAGCGAAGTTGCGCTCTGCTATTGATACAGGCTTTTTCAAGGCCGTAGTTTTCATGATTCCACCCTTTATCTTATTTTTATCATTTCTCTATAGGTCGTATCGGCAGCGACGAACGCATTGTTTAGCGCGTCTTGGGAACGGTCTAGTTTTCGTAGTGCCTGCGCTATCCTAAGTCAAGATTATAATTCTAACCTATCTCTAGATGCCAAACTGGTATCCCGTGGCGCATATTGATTGCTGCTTGATATAATATCAATAAGTTAACGTTACTACGTATATAGCCTAAAACCTTCTGGTCATGCACTATATTTGTGCTGGGGTAGAGGGTATTCACCTGGGTCCGAAAAATCAGAGTGTTTCCTCTACTCTCAACCGCTGCCTTTTAGTCTGAATGACTTCGTGGTTTAGATTCGATAGGGATTTTGAATCTGCCGGCTCGGTTTGAACGCTTAAAAATAATTACAATAACGTACTAGGTTGAGCTGTTATGGCTAGTTCTCTATCTTTATTCGGTTGCACCCGGTGGGTGTCGCCTCGCTTTTGTCTTCCATCAGCAAAGTCTCTTTTTTATCCGCTTGCTACTATCTGCGCTCGTAGTGCCGTCTATGCAGCATTGCTGCCACTATGGCTATGTTTTTCCTCAATCTCGCAGGCGGCATTGGAGGATCGAAGCGTTCATCCCGCCGCTCAAATTAATCCAGCACGGCCTTTTCTGCAGCTAGATATCACCGCATTGGGGGCGCGGCTGTTAAGTGTCGGCGAGCATGGCCGGATTCTTTTTTCTGATGATCAGGGTCTCAGTTGGACGCAGGCAAAAGTTCCTGTTTCGGTCCTGTTGACGGCGATTGACGGGGCAACTGAGGCTGCTGCCTGGGCCGTGGGACATGACGGTATTCTGCTAAAGACGCTCGATCGCGGTGAGACCTGGCAGCTTGCCCTCGATGGTGCGGCTATTAATCAACTAGTGGCTGATTACTACCAGGTGTTGCTAGCCCAGGCAGAGAGCGACTCTGGTAGTTCTGAAGAGATGCTCGATGAGTTACGTTTTCGTGCTGAAGATGCGCTTATCGCGCAACAAGACAAGATGTTACGGACGCTATTGGATGTGGCCTTTATCGATGCCGACCGAGGCTATGTACTAGGTGCTTACGGTCTAATCCTCGCGACTCAAGATGGCGGTCAGAGCTGGCAACCGATGATTGAAGAACTGGGTAATCTGGATGGCTTGCACCTAAATGCGATCACCTTTACCGATACCGCAATCCTGATTGCAGGCGAGGCTGGAGCGCTGTTTCGGCGCCAGTTTGGTGATGATGCGTGGGAGGTCTTGGATTCTCCGTATCAGGGATCTTTTTTTGGTGCTCAGGCACTGGGAGGTGACCGGCTGCTCGTTTTTGGTCTGCGTGGTCATGCCTTTATCAGTGACGATGGCGGAGACAGCTGGGAGTCGCTCAGTTTGCCGCTTAACCGAACCCTGACCGGTGTTGCTCAGCTGAGCGATGGCACGCTGGTGTTTGTCGGAAGTTTTGCCGCGGCCCTGGTCAAGCCTCCGAGTCAGCCATTCAGGATGCAGCGGTTGCCGATCCCTGCACCCAGCATGTCGATTGTTGCTGTCACTGATGATCGAGTCGTGCTGGTCGGATTGGCAGGTGCTCAGACCTTGGTTATCACTTCTGTTTCACCGCCAGGCTTATCAGCCAAGCCCTTAGACGCTCAGCAAGGAAACTGATCATGCCGAAACTTACTCAAGAACAGGATCATCATCTGTTGCACCCATTGGATGATTCAGAAGCCGCCGCCGAGCGGTTTCTATTTGGCCATCGGCCCCTATTACTGCTGCTCTGTTTGGCGCTGACAGGTGTCTTTGCTTATTACGCGGCTCAAATAACAATGGGCGCCAGTTTTGAAAAGATGATTCCCAGTTCTCACCCTTATATTGCCAACTATCTGAAAAATAAGGAGCAGCTGGCGGGGCTGGGGAATACGTTGCGGATCGCCGTAGAAACCACCGAGGAGGATATCTATAGCGCCGAGTTCCAGGAAACACTTAAGCAGATTAACGATGAGGTGTTTTTTATTCCTGGGGTCGATCGCTCTGGCTTGAAGTCGATCTGGATGCCTGAGGTTCGCTGGACCGAGGTTACCGAAGAGGGCTTTGTCGGGGGTCCGGTGATTCCGGCAGACTATGATGGTTCCGAATCTGAGTTGGATAAGCTGCGAGACAACGTCGCCAAGTCCGGTAGCATCGGCTCACTGGTCGCCAATAATGCCAAGTCTGCAATCATTCTCGCACCGCTCTACGATATCAACCCTGAGACTGGCGAACCCCTGAACTATGACCAGCTTTCACAGCGTTTGGAGCAGTTGGTGCGACAGAAATACCAGTCGGCGACGGTTAAGATCCATATCACCGGTTTTGCCAAGGTGGTTGGCGATCTGATTGAAGGCGCATCGAAGGTGGTCATGTTCTTTGCAGCGGCGATCGCGATCACCCTGGTGCTGATGTATATCTATTCACGCTGCTGGACCGGCACGCTGGTGCCCCTGGGCTGTTCATTGGTGGCCGTGATCTGGCAGCTGGGTTTGCTACGGTTGTTGGGCTTCGAGTTGGATCCCTACTCGATGTTGGTCCCCTTTCTGGTGTTTGCAATTGCGATCTCCCATGGGGTACAGATTGTTAATGCGACCGCTATTGAAGTGGGTAACGGCGCAGCTAGTTACGCTGCGGCTCGTAAGGCTTTTAAGCGGCTATATATTCCCGGTCTGATCGCTCTGCTCAGTGATGGGATCGGTTTTATCACCCTGATGGTGATCGATATTGAGGTGATTAAAGATCTAGCGATTACCGCCAGTCTGGGGATAGCAACCATTATCCTGACCAACCTGGTGTTGTTGCCGATCATTCTTTCCTATACCGGGGTCCGCGCCGCAGGCGATCATTTTACTTTTCTCGAAAAACTCTGGAATGGATTAAAGTCTTTTACTCGGCCGGTACCCGCCATCCTGACTGTGATCGTTGCTGCGCTGCTGGTCGTTTGGGGGGTTGAGTACAGCCGTGCGCTGAAGATTGGTGACCTGGATGCCGGTGCTCCGGAGCTGCGCCAGGATTCGCGTTATAACCAAGATAATGCCTTTATCACCGCTAACTTTGCGACCAGCGCCGATCTGTTTGTGGTGATGGTCAAGACCGCCGATGCAGCCTGTGTCAGTTATGAAACCCTGACCCTGGTCGAAGGTTTCCAGACGATGATCGAAGCGCAGCAAGGGGTGCAGTCGTCATTCTCCATGGTGAACGTGGCTAAGCGCGGTCTGGTGGGGATGAATGAGGGTAATTTAAAATGGGCGGAGCTGTCGCGTAACCAGCTGGTGATGAACTCGGCCACCAGTGGCAAGCATGTTCCCCCGGGGATGGTAAACAGCGCCTGTAACTTTATTCCGATAGTGGTCTATCTGAACGATCATAAGGCAGAAACGTTGACCCGCGTGGCGAATGTGGCGGCAGCCTTTGCTGCCGAGCATAACGACGATCAGATCCAGTTCGAGCTAGCCGCAGGGAATGCAGGTATTGAAGCGGCCACCAATATTGTTATCGAAACGGCCCAGTACCAGATGCTGGCCTGGGTTTATGGCGTGGTGGGCTTGCTGGTGTTTT
>CAXBEA010000150.1:0-6607 GCA_963974645.1 uncultured Neptunomonas sp.
AAATGCTGTAACAAACGGCCGCTGTGACGGGTATCCTCTGCTGCAATCAGCTGCACCGATTGCAATATTGCCAGCGCTCGGGCAGAGATATCCCCTAGGTTTCCAATCGGTGTAGAGACGATATAAAGGCAGGTAGCTGTCATGGTCTGTCCAACTCTGTCGCCGGTACGTATTCATTCACGCACAAACGAGTCTAATGATAGTGAAGCTGTTGAAAGGCTGGAACGCCGTACTGTTATTAACCTTGTCGCTAGTGATGCTGGGCTGCTCCAGCACACCGTCGACCGATTCCGCCACCCCCGCAACAGAACCACGGGGACGAGAGCTGACCGAAATCGAACAACTACTGCTGCAAGCAGAAACTGCAGCGCCTCTGGCCAGGGCGCAGTATACACTAGAGGCTGCCGAGCAACTCCTGCAACAGCAACAACCTCAGCCTGCAGCAGACCTTCTAAAGCAAATCAATCCGCTGATCCTGTCCGAGCTCCAGCAGCCACAACTCTGGCTTCTCCAGGCGGAAGCCGCTAAGCAACTGCGACAACCGCAACAAAGTCTTGATTGGCTGGCGCGGATCACCGATCCAAACGCTCTTAACCAGAATCAATACCAACGCTACATTGACTTGCGTACAGGTAATTTTCGCCAGCTAGGCGATAACCAGGCAACGCTGCAAGCCTTAATTGCCGAATCCGAATCGGCCACCCTGGACCGCCAGGCTCAGCTTTCATTAGACATCTGGGCGCTATTAAGCCAGCTAGATGGCGCCCAGCTAACAACCCTGCTGGCGCGCAAAAACAGCTACCAAGAGCAAGGCTGGTTCGAACTGGCCCAACTCAGCCAGAGCACAGAGCACGATATTCTTCAACTGAGCGAGTCCATCAACAACTGGTACAGCCTATGGGGAATGCACCCCGCTGCGAGCAACCTGCCTCTGCAGCTCCGACATCTGCGACAGTTAAGTTCCGGCGCGCCTCGCCACATAGGCGTGCTGCTGCCCCAGTCTGGCAGCCTGCAACGGCACGGCAAGGCGGTTATAGATGGGTTCATGCTTGCCCACTATCAGCAGATGCAGCAGGGCCAGCCCTCACCGCTGATCAGCTTCTTTGATAGCGCAGCCATTACTGATCTGAAGCAGTTTTATCTTGAGGCGGAGCAGCTTGGTATCGAGCTAATTATCGGCCCTCTAGACAAGTCTCAGCTGCAACAACTAACCCGCTTACCCAGACTGCCTATCCCCACGCTGGCATTGAACACGGTCGATAGCAGCACCACCACGCTAAATTTATATCAGTTTGGGCTGCGTAATGAAGATGAGGCAATCCAAAGCGCAGACCGCGCCTGGGCTGATGGCCATCGCGTTGCGCTCAGCCTGACCCCCGCAACAACCTGGGGCGATACGATTCGCGATAGCTTCAATCAGCGCTGGATTTCGCTGGGCGGGGTTATGGCGGCCAGCGAGCGCTTTACCGGAGAAAAAGATTTTTCTGAAAAAATAAGCCGGTTACTGGCGGTAGAGGAGAGTGAAAACCGGGCTAGAACACTGACTCAAACCCTAAATCAAAAGCTCGAATTCGACTCCCGTCGGCGTCAGGATATCGATCTACTGTTTCTCTCTGCGCTCTACCAGGATGCGCGGCAAATAAAACCGATGATGGCATTCCACTACGCGGCTAACCTACCCGTATACGCCACCTCGCACCTGTTTGACGGCAATATAGATCCGGCGGCGTACCTGGATTTAAACAGAGTTCAGTTTAATGCAATGCCCTGGGTCGTTGAGTCCGAGAACCCTCTTAGAGCGGCGCTTTCAGAATACCGAGATGATAGCCGGAGTCGTTTTGGTCGACTCTATGCGCTAGGCGCTGATAGTTACCAGCTATCCCGCTATCTACCGCAGCTGCAGGCGATTCCAAACGCCTACCTGCAAGGCCAGAGCGGCAAGCTTTCAATTGACTATCTAGGCCATGTCAGTCGCAGACAATCGTGGATGCGGATCAGCAACGGCGCCCTACTTTCCATGGAACCCTGACCACATCCCTAATGAGCAGACAAAAAGGCGATCAGATCGAACTACAGGTTGAGTTGTATTTACAGCAACAGGGGCTACACCCCATACAACGCAACTTCAGTGCCGCCTGCGGTGAAATAGATCTAATCATGCAGCACAACAAAACTCTGGTCTTCATTGAAGTACGCTACCGGCGTACCGCCCTATATGGGAGCGCAGCTGAAAGCGTCAATTTTCGTAAGCAGCAACGCCTCTGCAAAACTGCAGCGCTGTTCCTACAACAGAACCCCCGTTACCAGAGCACCCCTTGCCGATTTGATGTTGCTGCCTGCCACCCTGATAATAGCGCTGGAACTCTCGACATCGAGTGGCTACAGAGCGCATTCGATGCTTATTAATTGACCTTTAACGGCCCTCTATGGAACTGCAACAACGTATTATTGATCACTTCCATCAAAGCCTCGATCTCAAAGCGCATGTGATCGAATCATTCGCGCCGCATATCGCCCAGGCGGGAGAGCAGTTATTTCTCTGCCTGGCTAACGATAACAAAATCCTCACCTGCGGCAACGGCGGCTCGGCAGCGCTGGCGATGCATTTTAGCGCCCTAATGCTCAATCGATATCAGCACGAGCGCCCAGGACTACCTGCGATAGCACTGAGCGCCGACAGCGCAGTGTTAAGTGCCATTGCCGAAGACACCCATTTTAGCGATGTCTATTCCAAACAGGTCCGCGCCTTAGGCCAGCCAGGCGACATCCTGCTAACACTCAGCCCCAATGATCGCCCTGCCAGCCTGATTCAAGCTATTCAGGCTGCACATGAACGCGGCATGACAGTGATAGCGCTTAGCGGTGGAGAGAGTGGCAATATTGCGGCACTTTTAACCCAAGAAGAGGTCGAAATACGCGTTCCATCCTCGTCAACTGCGCTAGTGCACGAGGCACATCTGCTGATCATTCACGCCCTCTGTGACCTGATCGAACATCAACTTTTCGGTGGACACCCCTAACCATGAAACCTTATAACCCGTCACTTGCGATTGTTTTCGGTCTACTCCTGAGTCTAGGCGGCTGCGCCAACCTAATAGACGCCACGCATAACCAACCGCTTGCCGAAGATACCAGCAAGCGCACTACCGGCAGCCTGATCGATGATGAATTAATTGAGATAAAAGCGCTGGTCAATATCGGCAAAGCATCCGAGGAGCTGCAACAGTCTCACATCTCCGTAACCAGCTATAACGGTATTGTTTTATTATCGGGACAGGTGCCCTCTGCCGAGGCGCGCCAACGAGCCGAAGCGGTCACCAACGAGATTCGCAAGGTCCGTAAGATTCATAACGAGCTAACGGTTGCTGGACCGACCTCCGCTATCGTCCGCACCAATGACAGTTGGCTGACCACCAAGATCAAAAGCAAAATGATCGCAGACCCGCTGCTGCTGTCGAGGGATATTAAGGTGGTCACTGAAAACGGCGCAGTGTATTTGATGGGCCTTGTAAACGAAGCACAAGCCAAGCAAGCAGTGGACATTACCCGTAATACATCAGGGGTACAAAAAGTGGTTAAAATGTTTGAATATATTCACTAAGCAAACGGACGCCCCTAACAGACTCTAGTATCTCAAGCTCTTAAAGCTCAAACTTTAGATCACAACGACTCAAAACTAAAAAAGCCCCGATGGTGAACACCATCAGGGCTTTTTTTATATCGCGACAGATCGCGATTAATGCATATGCTGACCACCATTGATCGACAGATTAGAACCGGTGATATACCCGCCCTCTTCCGCCGCAAGGAAAGCCACTGCACGACCGATCTCGGATGGCTGACCCATACGCCCGACCGGAATCCCAGAAACAATCTTGTCTTGAATCCCCTGATCAATTTTGGCAACCATCGGTGTCAATATATAGCCTGGAGAGATGGTGTTAACGGTAACACCATTTCGTGCACCTTCCTGAGCCAAGGCCTTAGTAAAACCATGAAGACCCGCTTTAGCCGCCGAGTAGTTCGCCTGACCCATCTGCCCCTTCTCACCATTAACTGATGAGATATTGATGACACGGCCCCACTTCTGCTCCAGCATCGCTTCAATTACCGGACGGGTCATATTGAAGGCGCTATCTAGATTGGTGCTCATAACTGCGTGCCACTGATCCCAGCCCATTTTCTTGAAGAAACCATCACGGGTGATACCGGCATTATTAACCAGTACATCAATGTTTGAACCTGTCGCTTCTTTAACCGCTGCAACAGCCTGCTGGCAAGATTCCAAGCTAGTGACATCCACGTGCTGAATTAAAAAGTCATAGCCCGCTGCTTTTTGATCTGCCTGCCATGCGATTGCTTTTTCTTCGTTGCTATAACCAGCAACCACTTTCATGCCCTGATCTGCTAGAGCTTCACAGATTGCCGAGCCGATACCGCCTGTACCACCTGTAACCAATGCGATTCGTTGAGTCATATATACCTCTCCTATGTACTGATTATGTCCATAACCAACAAGGGTGACCCTTCACCCTGATGGGATACAACAATTCAGCTGTATATTCTTATTATGTCAACCAGCGGCATTACTATAAGCAAACAATGCACAGGTTGCCACTTAGTCTTTAATCTGATGTGGCGAACCCCGCACAATTCCTCCATAAGCCACGCGCACCAATACAGAGCGAAAATATAAGAGGCCGCACCACAAGGACGCACAAACAAGACATGTCGACCTATAAAAAACCCTATCTGACTGATAACAAAGAAGTTATAAAATGGCACAATCTGTGCATTATTTTTTACCCCGCACAACAATGTGCACAAACCTATTCAAAAGAAACACCAAGGAGTTGAACGTGAAGCTGATCACGGCTGTAATCAAGCCATTCAAACTCGATGATGTACGCGAGGCACTCTCAGAAGCCGGGGTCAACGGTGTCACCGTCACCGAGGTAAAGGGTTTCGGGCGACAAAAGGGGCACACCGAACTTTACCGGGGAGCCGAATACGTAGTGGATTTTCTGCCAAAAATAAAAATTGAAGCCGCCGTCAATGACGACCAACTCGATGCCGCCATCGAAGCAATAATCTCCGCTGCCAACACCGGCAAGATCGGTGACGGTAAGATTTTTATTACCGCCTTGCACCAAGCGATACGCATTCGTACCGGTGAAGTCGGCTGCAACGCGCTCTAGCCAAGACCTCTGCACAGCGCAACTGAATACAGAACAATCAACACGGAAACCACCATGCTGAAACGACTCATCCCTCTCAGCCTATTACTCGCCCCTGGTGCCGCCATGGCTGACGAACTCAACCCGGCCAATACGGCCTGGATATTGACCGCTACGGCACTGGTACTCTTTATGACGCTGCCGGGTCTAGCGCTGTTCTACGGCGGACTGGTGCGATCCAAGAACGTGCTATCGGTGTTGATGCAGTGTTTTGCTATCGCCGGCGCAGCCTCGATCATCTGGATGGTCGTTGGTTACAGCCTTGCCTTTAGTGAAGGTAATGCCTGGATCGGTGATTTTAGCAAAGTGATGATGGCCGGGATCACCAAGGACTCGCTGGTAGGGGACATTCCTGAATCCCTGTTTATGCTGTTTCAGATGACCTTCGCCATTATTACGCCGGCTCTGGTCATCGGCGGTTTTGCCGAGCGGATGAAATTTAGCGCCATGCTGTTATTCAGCTGCACCTGGCTGATTCTTGTTTATGCCCCCGTCACCCACTGGGTCTGGGGGGGAGGCTGGCTACAGCAGATGGGGCTGTACGATTTTGCTGGCGGCACCGTGGTGCATATTACCGCAGGCGTTGCCGCGATCACCGCAGCCATTGTCATTGGACCTCGCAAGGGTTTTCCCAAGGTTGCGATGCCTCCGCATAACATGACCATGACCGTAACCGGCGCAGGCATGCTTTGGGTCGGCTGGTACGGCTTCAACGGTGGTAGCGCCCTAGCAGCCAACGGCGATGCCGCTATGGCGATGCTGGTCACCCACATCTCGGCAGCGGCTGGGGTGCTGACCTGGTCGTTTATTGAATGGTACCGTTTCGGCAAGCCCAGCGTGCTAGGCGCTGTTACCGGCATGATTGCCGGCTTAGGCACTATCACGCCGGCATCTGGTTTTGTCGGCCCCGGCGGTGCACTGGTCATCGGTATCACCGCCGGCGCGGTCTGCTTCTTTGCAACCCAACTAATCAAACGCACGCTAAAGATCGACGACTCCCTCGATGTTATGCCAACCCACGGTGTAGGCGGCATTCTAGGAACGCTGATGGCAGGGATATTTGCCAGCACCAGCCTAGGCGCATTCAGCGGTTTCGGTTTTAACGAGGGTATTGATAGCATGGGGGATCAGGTCTACGTCCAGCTGGTCGGTATTATCAGCACCTTTGTCTACACCGCGATTGTTACCTGGATCATCTTGAAAGTTGTTGGCGCACTGGTCGGGTTAAGGGTTAGCGAAGAGATCGAGGTTCAGGGACTCGATACTGCCGAGCATGAAGAGACCGGCTACAATATTTGATCTACACCGGCCGTCACCATCGAGTAGGAGGCGGGATTACTCCCGCCGTCCTCTCACACCACCGTACGTAC
>CAXBEA010000151.1:0-6435 GCA_963974645.1 uncultured Neptunomonas sp.
GCCTAACCGGCCATCATAGTTGTCGCGGACCGGCCAAGATAGTTGACGCCAGACATTGACACTAGCTTGGTCGGCTCTTGGCTGCAGGGGGCAGCAACAAGGCTGGCAAGGATAGACTGGCTTAGTTGAAGATCGTAGGTGGGTGAAGCAAGGATCGGGCTGGCATCGGTATCGAGGATTAAATACTGACGTCCCGATAGGGGATAGAGTTTATTAACTCGGGTGCTCATTTGGTTTAGGTCTATGCCGCTAACCAGTGCCCCGATAAAATCCCCCCCATTATTGGTTATTTTAACCGCCTGGATGAGAGTTGGTTTTTTTGACGTTCGTCCAATGATAATCTCAGTGCTATAGTTGAGGGCTTCGTTTTTTAGCGCTTGGAAATAGTCACGATCTGAAAAATCGCTACCTTCAACATCCTTGCCGTCTGTATCCACCCTGCTGATCCCTTCTCGATCAAGCACCATGGTGTGGTAATTGGCTGGTAGGTAGGTTTTAAGCTGAATTAAAATAGGTTTCTGCTGTTGAGGGACCATGCTTCTGATAGGCCGCATGGATGCAGTGAACTCCAGCAGCGATTGACTGGAATCTAACCACTCCTGGGTAAAAGAGGCGAGCTTGTTCAGGTGACTCTGATGTTGAATCCTAAGCTGATCCTCAACGTGATCCAGAGTCAGACTGCGGATGATTAACCAGGTCCCGAATAGCAGTATTAATAGCGTTAATAGCGTGATACTTAGAATCTTTCGGAACAACCCAATTTTGACCATCAGATCCTCAGCATACTTCTAGAACTACCAATAAACCCTAGATTGCACAAGGTATTTGCAGATGTCTAGTTAAGTTGTGGCGGAGATCCTCGACGGGTAGTGTAGTTGTCCTGCAGGGCTTGTGCATACTGACTAGCAGAGTCTGCGCTCTCTTAATTCCTTCTATTGGATGATGCTTTAGTGAAGCAAACGCGTAACGACTGGCGCAGCCCGGAGCTGTTGCTGTTTTTGATGACGGCGGCGATGCCGATCTCTTTCGGTGTATGGCAGGCGCTGCTGAATAATTTTGCGATCGAGCGTGCGGCCTTTGGCGGTGTCGAGATCGGGGTACTGCAGTCGCTCCGTGAGATCCCTGGATTTCTTGCCTTTGGTGCTGTCTTGCTGCTGGTGTTTCTGCGTGAACAAACGTTGGCGCTGAGTTCGCTACTGCTGTTGGGTATAGGAACAGCCGCGACCGGCTACTTCCCCTCTGAGGTAGGTCTTTACTGCACCACGGTGCTGATGTCGATTGGATTCCATTATTACGAAACCATCAGCCAATCGCTGTCATTGCAATGGTTTGATAAGCGCCAGGCCGCACATAAATTGGGGCAGTTGGTTGCGATGCGCTCGTTCGCCGGCCTGATCGCCTTTGGTCTGGTCTGGGTGGCGCTGGAGCTGTTCAGCATCGAGATGGAGATCATCTACCTGCTGGGAGGCGGGATCACCCTCGCCATTACGCTGGGATGCTGGTTAGCCTTTCCCCGTTTTCCAGAAAAAGTTGAACAGCATAAAAACCTGGTGGTACGGAGACGCTACTGGCTCTATTACGCGCTGACCTTTATGGGCGGTGCACGGCGGCAGATCTTTGTGGTTTTTGCCGGTTTTCTGATGGTCGAAAAATTCGGTTTTTCGGCGGCCGATATCACCCTGATGTTTCTGGCCAACGGCCTGCTGAACATGTTCTTTGCCCCCAAAATCGGCCAGTTAATTGGACGCTGGGGTGAGCGCAAAGCGCTGACGTTAGAATATATAGGCTTGATCGGGGTGTTTACGGCCTATGCCTTCGTGACCGATCCTGCCATCGCCGTCGCCTTGTATATCCTTGATCATCTACTGTTCTCGCTGGCTATCGCCCAGAAAACCTACCTGCAAAAGATCGCTGATCCTAAGGATATGGCGGCAACGGCAGGGGTCTCCTTTTCGATCAACCATATAGCCGCGGTGATCTTGCCGGCACTCTACGGCTTGTTGTGGATGGTCTCACCGGCTGCGGTTTTTCTGACCGGTGCTGCGATGGGCGGCGTTTCCCTGTTGCTCGCGCGTTTGGTGCCCTCCGTGCCTGAACCCGGTTGTGAGGTGCAGTGGCCTACTGCAGGGAAGGTGAAGGAGGGGCTGGGTTAGTCTTAGCCGCTCATCGTATTGTTGTAACCTGTTTGGAATACACTCTATACTCTGCCGACCTTGAGGAAGTATAGGCTCAAGTTTTTATTTCGTTTTTATCCTGGGCAGGTCGTTAGAATTATGCGGTTTGGTAATGTATCTGAGAACATCAAGTTCGTTGTTGTCGGCATTCTCATGTTGATAGCTTTGATGCTGCCCCATATGCACATATCCTCACACAATCCGCTGACTGCCGTAGAAACAAATATTGAGCGTCACCTTGAGCTTGGATCTGAAGTACCCGAGCACGCCGCCCACTCCCATGATAACGGCACGCACCAAGAAGCGAATCTAGAGCACCAGCATGGCCATAACAATGCTGACCATACCCACCTCTCCGTCTTTCTCTCTGCACATGACATGCCTACGGGATTCCAGTTAAACTTCTGGTCACCCGCATATAGCCGCAATCATTTATCCCCATCCCCTCCCCAATGACAGCGCCCTCCTAAGAAAACTTGCACTTCTTGAGCAAACCGCATCTGCGGAAAATTTGTTTATAACCATGTGAGTTCATTATGAAGATACCTCTGTATTTAGGGGCTTCGCTGTCGCTTGTCCGACGGCGAAATCTCTGGGCTGCCCTTATTGGGTTGCTGTGTTTAGTGTTATTTCAGGAGAGCGCCTTGGCGCATGGGGTCGCCGCAGGCGATCAGGGCTATATTCAGGAAATAACGGGGATAAATCTACTGCCGTTCACCTACTTGGGTGCCAAGCATATGGTCACGGGATACGACCATTTGCTGTTCCTTTTCGGTGTTATTTTCTTCCTGTATAAGCTGCCTCACATAGCGATTTATGTGAGTTTGTTTGCCATTGGTCATTCAACAACCCTGCTGGTGGGCGTCTATTTTGATATTCCTGCCAATGCGTATCTGATCGATGCAATTATCGGTCTCTCGGTTGTCTATAAGGCCCTCGATAACCTCGGGGCCTATCAGCGCTGGTTCGGGTATCAACCCGATACGAAGCTGGCGACCCTCATCTTTGGCTTTTTTCATGGCTTTGGTCTGGCGACTAAAATCCAAGAGTTTGAAATATCCTCAGAGGGACTATTGGCTAACCTCATTGCCTTCAATGTTGGTGTAGAGCTAGGTCAGTTACTGGCTCTGAGTTTTATTCTGATTTTGATGGGATTCTGGCGACGTCATCCAGGTTTCTTCAAGCATGCCTATACCGCGAATGTCTGTTTGATGGGGGCTGGTTTTATTCTGGTCGGCTATCAAATGACAGGTTACTTCGTCGCTTAATTAAATAGCAGCTTGAATTTAAAGAATATGAAAGAGGTTTATATGTACAACTCAGACTTACCCACTCGATCCGAGCTTCCAACCAGCAAGCAACTGCTACGTTCAACGTTAATAGCAGCCGCTGTTGCAACCCTTTTGCTTATCACGACTGTGCTTCCAGCCGAGTACGGAATAGATCCGACAGGGGCAGGACGTTACTTGGGACTGACCACCATGGGCGAAACCAAGGTATCTCTTGCAGAGCAAAATGCCCAACAAGCAGAAAAAGTGGTTTCGCTTGCTGTGACACCGCTGAAGAGCGATCAGCAAGCTACGCCTTCTGTCCCATTAATAAGCATCGCATCTGCCGAGGTTGCGGAGACGAAAGTGCCCGCTAAACCAGCGGCTCAGCTGCTTCTTACCTCTCTCGCTTCAGACCAAAAAGTGATCACACTTAAGCCAGGTGAATCCACAGAAATCAAGCTAGGGATGAATAAGGGAGCCGCTGTGACCTATGAATGGCGCGTGGAGGGAGGAAGCGTCAATTTTGATACCCATGGGGATGCGCCGGGTCTTGATTACTTCGGTTATGGGAAAGGTCGTCAAGTCACGGGTGATAGGGGTGTACTTGAAGCGGCTTTTGCTGGAAAGCACGGATGGTTCTGGCGTAATCGCTCAGCCAATAGCGTCACGATAACCCTAACCACCCAAGGGGACTATCAGTCGATTCAACGGATGATGTAACAGGCAGCGCCTTAACTTGTATGCGCCTGGTGCCTCCGTTGCGGAGGCACTGGAGTGTATAAGTTTAAATGCTTAGATATTGAGCGCTTAGCGTTAACCCGCATGTTCCTCTTCATTTTGGGCTTCGGCGACCGCGATGGCGGTCATGTTGAAGATGCTGCGCACGCTGGTGCTGGAGGTCATGATATGCACCGGCTTTTTGGCACCTAGTAGAATGGGCCCGACGGAAATGCCGCCGCCCAACGTCTTTAGTAATCCGTAAGCGATATGCGCCGACTCCAGATTCGGCATCACCAGAGTGGCGGGTATACTTTACGAGAAATAGGCGACCACTTCGGATTACATTATTCGACGGTGAGTGGCATTATCAAAAATCACAAATCAAAGACCTGACCCCGGACCGGACCCCGTAAACCCAACCAGAAAGACGGTCGTCAGGTGACGTACTTCGACAAAAGCGAACGCCAAGAACGCAGCTATATGGATCGGATGAAAGACAAGATCGACAGCCCGATGGGGCGGCATATCTACAGCCAACGGCTGGGAACGGTGGAGCCGGTGTTCGGTAACTTGGAAGCCAACAAGGGTCTGAAAAGGTTCACCTTGCGGGGCAAAGTAAAGGTGAACGCGCAGTGGTTGATCTTCTGTATGGTGCACAACATTGAAAAGATCGCCACCCAAGAGCAGCAGTAGGGGGGAATAGCCAGGAAAGGCTGTATACCCTCCGTAGAGAGGAATGAGTTGGACGGGTTTTGAATATTAGGGCATTGGGTGAGGATTGAAAAATAACCGTAATCGGGTGCTGAAAGGTTAAATTTTTAAGGCGAGAGCGCTGGGCGGGGTGATTTGTTTGCAAAAAAGTCTAATCCGACAGCCTCGTTAGCTTTGGGATAGTGTAATGCCGTTAATTTGGTCAAAGCCTTACAAGATCAGCCAACTGTTGCAGAACTGCCATAGTGAGGATCAGGATTGGCCGCCACATGAGAAAGGGGTATATCTCGTAACTTTACGTGGCTGGAGAAATGAGCCTTCTCGTCGAAGTCATCCTCTCTATATTGGTGGAAATACAGGAGTATCAGAAAGGTTCTGCACTCGGATAGGGGATCTCATCGCAGACCTATATGGTTTTTTTGATGGTAATACAGGGCACCATAGCGGCGGGCAATCACTATATTGGTGGTGCCAAGAAAATAAGGTGCACCCTGGCGATCTCTATCTTGCTTGGGCCACTCGGCAGCCTTGGTGCTCTCGATGTGCTGAAATTGAACTAGCATCTATATTTGTGAGCGAATGGGAAAGCCGTGTATCGGTTGGCTTACTGAACAAAAGCCGTCCACCAGCCTGTCTCAAACATGGGTTGAGCTGCCCATAAGCTGTTCAAATATAAGCTAACCAGTGCAGGCACGGCGACGCCCTTTACATTGCGCCTTCGGCTCCATTCCAAGGGCGCGCACAGAACGGTACCAGGTCTTGCCTTTTGCTGGGCGGGGTGATTTGTTTGCAAAAAAAGTCTAATCCGACAGCCTCGTTATCTGTATACGCAGCATCTGGCACAAGGATCAAGGTCTTTATGAGAACGGAAACACTTCAAGATGGTACTGAGTCATTCTCTATTTCAGTACATGAAGCCGACAAAAATTCACCAGTGGTACTTTTTGCCGTTGGTTCGGGTGGTCAGCCGGAACGACACAGTACACTTGTAGAAAAATTGATTGAGTCCGGTTACACCGTCATCGCTCCACATTTCGAGCGATTAGTTTCATCATATCCCAACGAGGATGAGTTGACTCTCCGGGCAAGGAGGTTGTCTCTTGCGCTCTATGCATTCAGTCAGCCTAGCGCAATTGTGGCAGGTGTCGGCCACTCTATAGGGGCAGCGATTCTTCTCGCTCTAGCCGGAGCAAAAATGTGGTTGGGTCCTGGTCGGCAAGCCAACATAACCCCAGAAAAGAGATTAGTTCGCCTAGCTCTATTGGCGCCACCTACTGGATTCTTCCAAGCTCCGGGAGCGCTAGATGCTGTAAGGGTTCCGATTTTGCTATGGGTTGGCTCCGAAGATAACATTACACTGTCCGAACAAAGTAAATGTCTAGCTCAAGCTATGCCTGGCTCGCAAACAGTAGATCTTCGCATGACTAATGGTGCAGGCCATTTTTCCTTCATGGATTTAGCTCCGCCGAATACAGTAGAGCCACTAGCCAATAAGCTTGAATTTATTCAGGAGTATTCAAGTGAAGTTTCTAAATTCGTAGCAGGTTAAATAAGTTAAT